>NZ_JBEORT010000161.1:0-8592 GCF_040302425.1 Streptomyces sp. NPDC126497 | reverse complement strand
GGCGGAGGAGGGCGCCAACGCGGAGCGTTGGCAACTGACGACAACGCGGCAGATGCGCGTGCCAAGCCCCGCGACGCCGACATGATCCAAACGAGGGGCCCTAGAAGAGGGCTGCCGCGCGTTCGAAGTCCAGCAGGCGCCGCTTGCGCTCCAGGCCGCCGCCGTAGCCGGTGAGGCCGCCGCTCGCGCCGATGACGCGGTGGCAGGGGACGATGATGCCGACCGGGTTGCGGCCGTTGGCGAGGCCCACCGCGCGCGAGGCCCTGGGATCGCCGAGGGCGTGGGCGAGTTGGCCGTAGGTGCGGGTCTCGCCGTACGGGATGCGGGTCAGCTGCTCCCAGACGCGGCGCTGGAACGGGGTTCCGTGCAGGCGCAGTTCGAGGGTGAACTCCTTCAGCTCACCCGCGAAGTAGGCCGAGAGCTGCTCCCGCGCCTCGGCGAAGGGGGTGTCGTCGGGGGGACCGAAGGTCTCCTCGGGCGGACGGTGGCGCTGGCCGGTCATGTAGAGACCGCACAGGACGCCGTCGTCGGCGACGAGCGTCAGCGGGCCGTAGGGGCTGTCGGTCACGGTGTGCTGCTTCATCGGCTGGGGTCCCTGGTTCCTTCACGTCGGCAGGAGGTTGATGGGGTGGTCGTCCGTCGCCCACAGGTACTGGACCGCGTACGCCCGCCAGGGCCGCCAGGCCGCCGCGCGGGCGGTGAGGGCGGCCGGGGTGGAGGGCAGGCCCAGTTCGCGGGCGGCCCGGCGGACGCCGAGGTCGGTGGGGAGGAAGGCGTCGGGGTCGCCCAGGGCGCGCATGGCGATGACGTCGGCCGTCCAGGGGCCGAAGCCGGGGAGGGCGAGGAGCTCGGCGCGGGTCTCGGGCCAGTCGCTCTCGGCGCCCAGGTGCAGTGCGCCGTCGGCGAGCCGGCGTACGAGGGTGGTGAGCGTGGTGCGGCGGGCGCGGGGCAGGGCGAGGGTCCCGGGGTCGAGCGCGGCCAGTGCCCCGGGGGACGGGAAGAGGTGGGTGAGGCCGCCCTCGGGGTCGTCGACCGGGGTGCCGTGCGCGGCGACCAGGCGGGCCGCGTGGGTGCGGGCGGCGGCCGTGGACACCTGCTGGCCGAGGACGGCCCGGACGGCGAACTCCGCCGCGTCGACGGTGCGCGGTACGCGGCGGCCGGGCGCCTTGTCGACGAGGGGGGCGAGGACCGGGTCCGCGCGCAGCTGCTCGTCGACGGCGACGGGGTCGGCGTCGAGGTCGAGCAGGCGGCGGCAGCGGCTGATGGCGACGGTGAGGTCGCGGAGGTCGCCGAGGGCGAGGCGGCAGGCGATGTGGTCGGGGCGCGGGGTGAGGGCCACGATGCCGTGCCCGTACGGCAGGCGCAGGGTGCGCCGGTAGGCGCCGTCCCGCCACTCCTCCACACCGGGTACGGCGGTGGCGGCCAGGTGGCCGAAGAGGTTGTCGGGGTTGAGCGGGGCGCGGAACGGCAGGCGGAGGGAGAGCACGCCGGGGGCGCCGTGGGAGGCCTGCTTCGGCGCCCGGGAGCGCAGCTCGCCCGGGGCGAGCGCGAAGACCTCGCGGACGGTGTCGTTGAAGGTGCGGATGGAGGAGAAGCCGGCCGCGAAGGCGATCCGCGCCATCGGCAGGTCCGTGGTCTCGATGAGCAGCCGCGCGGTCCGGGCTCGCTGGGCGCGGGCGAGCGCGAGGGGGCCCGCGCCCAGTTCGGCGAGGAGCTGGCGTTCGACCTGCCGGGTGCTGTAGCCGAGCCGGGCGGCGAGGCGGGGGACGCCCTCGCGGTCCACGACGCCGTCGGCGATCAGCCGCATGGCGCGGGCCACGAGGTCGGCGCGCTGGTTCCACTCCGGTGAGCCGGGGCTGGTGTCGGGGCGGCAGCGCTTGCAGGCCCGGAATCCGGCCTGCTGGCAGGCCGCCGCGCTCGGGTGGAAGACCATGTTCTCGGCCTTGGGCGGCACCACGGGGCAGCTGGGCCGGCAGTAGATGCCGGTGGTCAGGACGGCGGTGAAGAACCAGCCGTCGAACCGCGCGTCCTTGGACCGCACGGCGCGCACGCAGCGCTCGGTGTCGGTGTGCATCCCCTTCTGCATGCCTCAAGGATCGGGCACGGGCGGCGCCCGGTCCGGCGGGAATCCGACATCGACGTCGCCTGTGCTGCGGCTGTCCGGATCGCCCCGCCGGAGCGCGGAGCGGCCGCGGACCGTCCGGTACGACGGGCCCCGTGGCCGGCGGGGCCCGCGGCCGGGGGTCAGCGACGCCGCGGGGCGAGCAGCTCCCGCATGGTCTCGGCGGCGCGTACGGCGGCGTCCCCGCAGCAGTTGTTGAACAGCACGTGCAGCTCGTCCGTCCGCTCGGCCGCGCGCCGCAGCCGGGGGACCCAGGCGGCGAGTTCGGCCACGTCGTAGTCGTGGCGGAAGCGGTCCTCCTTGCTGCCCCTCCCCCAGGCCCTGCTGCGGCCGTGGAACCGTACGACGGCGAGGGCGGGGCGGCTGACGGGGGCGAGGGGCGGCAGGGAGCCGGCGAGTCCCTGGGCCATGTCCACGCCGACGGCCGTCGCGCCCAGCCCGGACAGCAGCGCGAGGGTGTCCTCGGCCCGGTCCGCCGCCCACCACGCCGGATGCCGGAACTCGACGGCGATCGGCCAGCCGGCCGTGCGCCGCGCGCACTCCTCCAGCGTCCGCTCGGCCGGGGCCCCGGGCGCGAACCGGGGCGGGAACTGGAACAGCACGGCGCCCAGCCGCCCGGCCTCGCGCAGCGGCCCGACCGCTTCCGCGAACCTCCCCCACACCTCGTCGAGCAGGGCGTCGTCCACCGGCCGGTCCCGCAGGTCGGCCGGGAGCGCCTCCGGCCGGGTGGGGTGGCCGGTGAGCAGGGAGAACGCCTTGACGTCGAAGCGGAAGCCGTCCGGGGTGCGCTCCACCCACAGTTCGCTGTTGCGGCGCCGGGGCAGCGCGTAGTAACCGGAGTCCACTTCGACGACGGGCAGCCTGGAGGCGTAGTGCCGCAGCCGGCCCTCGGCGTCCCGCCGTCCGCGCGGGTACCAGCCGCTCGCCACGAGCATGCGGTCCGTCCACGAACAGGCCCCGACCAGAATGTCACCCATGGGAGCCCGGTTACCCCGGGCTCCCGGGAGTGTGTCCCCTCTGTCCCCTCCTACTCGGTCGCCGTGGGCCGGCGCGAGGCCGCCGTCGCCCCGTCCACGTCCGACAGCGGGCGCAGGCGGTAGGTGTACGCGTAGTCGCGGTCGGCGAAGAGCTTGAACTCGTCGTGGGTGTGCGCGCCCCAGCTGTTGTCGCCGCCGACGCCCATCTGGCGGTGGTTGACCCGCAGCACGACCGCGTCCCGCGGGGTCAGCTGGTAGTCGTGCCGGACGCCGGCCGACAGGTCCTCCGGGGTGAAGTGCGAGGCGTTGACCTCCAGGAGGGGTTCGCCCGACACCAGCAGACCGCGGCCCCGGGCGTCGGTCAGCGCGGCCCAGCGGACGTCGGTCCTGTTGCCGTTCTCCTGCGGGCGGATGTAGGGGGTCCACTGGCCGGCCACGGTCGACGTGTAACGGCCCACGTCGGTGCCGGTGTGGCGGTCCCAGTGGTTCTCCTCGGGGCCGCGGCCGTAGTAGTGCAGGCGGTCCAGGCGGCGCGGCAGGAACAGCAGCGTGCCGACCTCCGGGATGTACGGCAGGCTCGGCGCGCCCGGGTGCAGGGTGTTGTCGACCTTGACCTCGCCGTTGCCGAACACCGTGTAGGTGGTGGTGTACGCGGACTCCACGGTGGTGGGCAGCGTGCCGCTGACCGTGATCTCGACGGCCCGCTCGCCGAGGGCCCGCACGGCGACACCGGTGACCTTCCGCCGGGCGCCCGCGTCGCGCCAGGTCTGGTTGCGGGTGTGCTGGCCGTTGCCGCGGTCGTTGTCGGTGGGCGCCCGCCAGAAGTTGGGCACGGGTCCGGAGGTGATCAGGCGGGCGCCCTTCACCTCGTAGGAGGCGAGGGTGCCGCTGCCCTTGTCGACGGTGACCGAGAAGCCCCTGCCGGTGATCCTGACGTCCCTCTCCCCGTCCTCGTGGCGCAGGACCGGGACGCTCGACAGGGGCACGGGGGTCACGGCCGGGCTCCCGGCGTCGAGCGGGAGCTGCTGCCGGGCCACCTCGAAGCCCGCCTCGGCCCACTTCGTGGACTCCTTGGTGGTGAAGGAGAGCTGGAGGAAGTACTCCGTGCCCGGGTCCGGGGTCTTCGGCAGGCGTACGGGCAGGACGACGTCCTTCCCGGACAGCGGCTCCACGTCCAGCTGGTCCCGGGTCAGCCTTCCGTGCCGCACGACCTCGCCGTCGGCGACGAGTTCCCAGCGCCCGTCGAACTCCCGGAGGTTGGTGAACAGGTACTCGTTGGTGAGGGTGACGGCGCCGGGGGCGCCGCCGTCGGGGGTGCGGGCGGCGTCGATCGCCTGGTGGACGCGTGTGACCTCGGCGGCCTTGCCGGTGTGGCGGCGGTCGGCGGTGACGATGCCGTCCGCGACGAACGCGCCGTCGTTGGGGTTGTCGCCCCAGTCGCCGCCGTAGGCGAGGAACGTCCTGTCCTCGGGCCGCCTCGTCCGGGCCTCGACGGTGGCGGCGTCGAACCAGAACCGCACCCCGTCGTCGCCCGGTCCCCGCTCGTCCGAGGCCAGTTCGGCGGCGGTGAGGGCGCGGGCGTAGACGCGGGCGCGGCGGATGGTGCCGCTGAACTCGCGGGTCTGGTCGTCGGCGTCGGAGGCGAGGGCGAGCGGTGCGGTGGTGCTGCCGGGACGCCGGGTGGTGGTCCGGGTGGCCCTCACCGCGCCGTCGACGTACAGGGTCAGCGTGCCGGCGTCCGCGTCGAAGACGCCCGCGAGGTGGTGTTCGCGGCCGGTCCAGTCGTCCGGCACCGTCCAGCTCGCGCTGATCCACTGCCCTCCGCCGTGGATGAAGAACTCCAGGGTCCGGTCGGTCTGCTTGAGCGCGTACTGGGTGTCGCCCTTGGCGAGGATGGGCTGGTGGTAGCCCGTGTACCGCGGAGTGACCCACGCCTCCAGTGTCAGGGAGCCGGTGAGGTCGAGGCTGTCGTCGCGTTCGAAGACCGTGATGCCGGACAGGCCCTCGGCGCGGTCGAGGCCGCCGCGGGTGGCGAGGATCTCGCCGCGCAGTCCGGCCGGCCCCGATTCGGTGAGCAGGGTGCGGGCGGGGACGGGCGTGTGGAGGGACTGGTCGGCGAAGTCCCAGATCCAGCCGCCCTGGAGGACGTCGTGGCGGCGGACGACGTCCCAGTACTTCTTGAAGTTGCCGGTGGAGTTCCCCATCGCGTGGGCGTACTCGATCATGACGTACGGCCGGGTGTCGGCGGTGTCCTCCGCCCGCTGCTCGACGCGTGCCGGGCTCTCGTACATCCGGGACCGGATGTCGCTGATCCCCGGCCGGTCGTCGCCCTCGTACTGGATGACGCGGGTGGGGTCGTAGGAGCGGATCCAGTCGTGCATGGCGGTGAAGGTGGAGCCGCCGCCGGCCTCGTTGCCGAGCGACCAGATGACCACCGAGGGGTGGTTCTTGTCGCGGTGGACCATGTTCCGGGCACGGGCGACGCAGGCCGCCGTCCACTCCGGGTGGTCGCCCGGGTACTCGGAACGGATGCCGTGGGTCTCGAGGTTGGTCTCGTCGACGAGGTAGAGGCCGTACTCGTCGGCGAGTTCGTACCACAGCGGGTTGTTCGGGTAGTGCGAGGTGCGGACGGAGTTCATGTTCATCCGCTTGATGAGCGTGATGTCCTCGACCAGGTCCTCGCGGGTGAGGGCGGTGCCGCGGGCCGGGTGCATCTCGTGGCGGTTGGTGCCGCGGAAGGAGACGGGTCTGCCGTTGATCCGCATCAGTCCGTCCTTGAGGGCGAACTCGCGGAAGCCGACGCGGTGGGACAGGGTCTCGACCACCTCGCCCGCCGGGTCGCGGAGCCTGAGGACGGCCGTGTAGAGCTCCGGGTGCTCGGCCGACCACAGCCGGGGCCGGGTCACCGCCTTCGCGGCCCGTACGGTGACGTCCTCGCCGGCTCCGGCCGTGCCGAGGTCGGCGGTCTGCTCCAGCGGGCGGGACCAGACGGCGTGTCCGCGCGCGTCGTACAACTGCGTCTCGACGGTGTACCGGCCCGACCCGTCGCCGCCGTACGCCCGTACGCTCGCGGTGACCGCCAGCTCGGCCCGCGTGTACGTGTCGTTCAGCGGGGTCTCCAGCTTGAAGTCGCGCAGGTGCACGGGCGGGGTGGAGTACAGGTGGACCGAGCGGAAGATGCCGCTCAGCCGGATCATGTCCTGGTCCTCCAGCCAGTCCCCGTCGGCGTAGCGGTACACCTCGACGGCGATCTGGTTGGTGCCGGGCTTCAGGTGGTCGGTGACGTCGTACTCGGAGGGCGTGTAGGAGTCCTCGTCGTAGCCGACCAGTTCGCCGTTGATCCACACGTAGTGCGCGGACTTGACGCCCTCGAAGTGGAGGAAGGTGCGGCGGCCCGTCCAGTCGCGCGGGACGGTGAAGGTGCGCCGGTACTGGCCGACCGGGTGGTGGCGGGTCGGGGCGGCGGGCGGCCGTGGTTCCTCGCCGCGGCCGTTGGGACCCCAGTACGGGTAGGTGATGTTCAGGTAGATCGGGGAGTCGTGGCCGTGCAGCTGCCACACGGAGGGGACCGGGATGGTGTCCCAGTCGCCGTCGTCGGTGTCGGTGCGGTGGAAGTCGGCGTCCCGGTCCTCGGGGCGGTCGGCGTAGGCGAACTTCCAGGTGCCGTCGAGGCTGAGCCGGTAGGGCGAGCGGGTGCGGTCGGCGGCGAGGGCCTGGCGCACGTCCGCGTAGGGCATGAGCGTGGTGTGCGGCGGCTGGGTGCCGAGCCGGAAGACGCCGAAGTCGTTCCACTCCGGGGCTGCTTCGGCCGCCGCCCGTCGGCCGGCCGCGTGCGCGGCGACGGGCGACGCCGACAGGGCGAGGGCGCCGAGCACGGCGGCGCCGGACTCCAGGAGCCGGCGGCGGCTGACGACCGGCGGTCCCCCGTGGGGGGACCGGCCGGCGGGAGGCGTGTGCGGGTGGGGGTGCGGCATGACCGTGGCCTTCCTCGGTACGACAGGGCGCTGCACGGACTGAGGGCACGTCGGACTCCTCCTCCGCGCACCGCCGGACGGGCGGCGTCACGGCAGGGAAGAACCACGACTACGCGTGACGGAGCGACTACCGGGCCAGCCACACCCTAGGACTCGCACACAAACGAAGCAATGATCTCGTCGGACCCTGTTCGCTCCTGATGCTTGGGCCGTCCCCTCCGGACCTCTCCCCCTGAATTGATCAGGCCGTGCCCCGTACGCGTCCCCGGCCCCTCGCCACTTCGACCGGAACCGGCGCGCCCGGCCGCGGGTGGTGGTCCTCCGGGCCCGGGGGGTCAGCCGCGCCGCCAGGTCTGGTTGGCGGTGCCGGTGCAGGGCCACAGTTTGACCGGCGTGCCGTTGGCCTCCTTGCCCCACCACACGTCGACGCACTTGTCGCCGGCCTTGAGCGACACCAGGTCCTCGGTACCGTTGATCTTGAATTTCTGTCCGCTCGACCCGTCGCACCGCTGCAGCCGGATGGCCGTCTCCTTCTCCACCGACCCGCCGTCCAGCCCCATGCACAGGTCCTCGCCGATGCGCAGGGTCCTGTCGGTGTCGTGGAAGGACCAGGTCTGGGCGCCCACCGAGGCCCCACAGGGCTGGATGACCAGTTCCGCCCCGACTGCCCGGGAACCCGCGGTGAGGCACTTGCCGGTGTCGGCGCTGACGATCCGGGCGGTGGCGACGGTGACCGTCGTGTCCGCCTTGCCCTCGGTCCGCCGGGCCGGTTCCTCCGCCGTGTCCTTCTTCCCCCGCGAGGCCGCCTGCGGGCTCGCGTCGGTGACGGAGCCGGAGCGGGGGCCGGAGTCGTCCGGGGACGCCGCGGCGTCGTCCGTACCCTCCTCCTTCCCGTCCCCCGCCTTCTTCCCGTCCTCCGTCTTCTTCCCGTCCTTCTCGCCGCCGCCGTCCTCGTCCTTCGACGAGCCGGCCGGAGCACCGTCCTTCGGGGACTCCGCGGCGTAGACGCCCGGCGGCTGCTGTGCCTCCTGACCGTCGAGCAGCGCCCGCGAGTCGGCAGCCTCGGTGGCGTGGTTCCCGGACCGCTCGTCCCGCCCGTCACCCACCACGATCAGCAGCGGCACGGCGAGCAGGATCACCCCGGCGATCCCGGCGGCGGCCAGCACGGGGGCCTTCGGCCGCCCCGGCGCACCGTCGCCGTCATCGCTCCCCCTCCCGGTCCCGGCGGACCGGCGGGCGCCGCCGAGTGCGGCAGCCAGTCCGACCGAGGAGTCCGCGGTGCCGCCCGGTGACGCGGCGCGGGCCGGCGTGGCGGTGTCCGCCGCCGCCTCCGGCCGTTCCCCGCGGTCCGTGCCCGGTTCCGCGGCCTCTTCCCGTGCCTCCGGCTCGGTCACGGCCGGAACCGTCCCGGACCCGGCAGTGGCGCGGGTTTCCGTTTCGCCCCGGCCGGTCCCGCCGGCCCCGCCGGTCCTCGTGGTGCCCTCGGCGGTGGCGCCCGCCGCGGCCGTGTCACGGCGCG
>NZ_JBEORT010000160.1:0-8627 GCF_040302425.1 Streptomyces sp. NPDC126497 | reverse complement strand
CCGCCGGTGCCGGACGCGGCGCGGGGCGCGGGCCCGGCGTCGGACGTGAACCGGGGGCGGCCGGCGCGGGCGCCGACGGGGCCGCCGGCGACTGGGCCGCGGCGGGCTTGGGTGCCGACGGCGGCTTCGGGGCAGCCGGACCCGGACGTGCCGCCTGCGCCGGGGACGGCGCGGCGGGCCTGGGGGCCGCCTTGCGGGGCGCGCCGGGCTTCGCGGCGGACTTGCCGTTGCCCCCGCCCTGCTGGAAGGCGTCGGTCAGCTTGCGTACTACGGGCGCTTCGATGGTCGAAGACGCCGAACGGACGAATTCACCGAGTTCCTGGAGCTTGGCCATGACGACCTTGCTCTCCACACCGAACTCCTTGGCGAGTTCGTAGACCCGGACCTTAGCCACTTCGCTCCTTTGAGGTCCGGGTTGCGTCCGGACCGTCGCTAGTTCATGGGCGTACTCATCGCGTACTCATCGAGTGCTCATCGCAATCTCGACCTGCTTTCGACTCGCGAGGTACCAGACCGCACGGTGGGTTCCGTGCGGCATGTTCTTACGTGTTGCCTGCCCAGTCGGCGTGATGCCACTGCTCAGCAACCTTGTGCCTGCTCGACGTAGTGGCGCAACGCCTTTACGTCGAGCGGTCCCGGGACGCGGAGCGCCCGTGGGAACGCCCTGCGGCGCACCGCCTGGTCGAGACAGACCGGGACGGGGTGCACGTACGCACCCCGGCCGGGCAGCGTACCGCGAGGATCGGGGACGCACGCGTCCTCGACCACCACGATGCGCAACAGCTCGCTCTTGACCGCTCGCTCCCGGCACCCCACGCAAGTGCGCTCGGGGCATACGCCAGCACGTGTCCGGCCAGACACTTCTCAGTCTACCTCCCCGGACCGACCTCACCCCTTTGGGGCAAGAATCGAACGCTTGCCGCGAGCGAAGCTGTCGTGATCTCAGCGACCTGCGGCCTGGATCTATTCCCCGGCCTGTTCCGTGTCCGGCCGGATGTCGATCCGCCAGCCGGTCAGACGGGCGGCGAGGCGGGCGTTCTGCCCCTCCTTGCCGATCGCCAGGGACAATTGGTAGTCCGGCACGGTGACCCGGGCGGACCGGGCCGCCATGTCGACGATGTCCACCTTGGAGACCCGGGCCGGCGACAGCGCGTTCGCCACCATCTCGGCCGGGTCGTCGGACCAGTCGACGATGTCGATCTTCTCACCGTTCAGCTCGCCCATCACGTTGCGCACCCGGCCGCCCATGGGGCCGATGCAGGCACCCTTGGCGTTCAGGCCCGACCGGGTGGAGCGTACGGCGATCTTGGTGCGGTGACCGGCCTCACGGGCGATCGCGGAGATCTCCACGGACCCGTCGGCGATCTCCGGCACCTCCAGGGCGAAGAGCTTCTTCACCAGATTGGGGTGCGTGCGCGACAGGGTGACGGACGGGCCGCGCACCCCCTTGGCCACCCGGACGACGTAGCTGCGCAGCCGCATGCCGTGCGGATAGGTCTCGCCGGGCACCTGCTCCTGCACCGGCAGGATGGCCTCCAGCTTGCCGATGTCGACCAGCACATTCTTCGGGTCGCGGCCCTGCTGGACCACGCCGGTGACGATGTCGCCCTCGCGGCCGGCGTACTCGCCGAGCGTCGCGTCGTCCTCGGCGTCGCGCAGGCGCTGCAGGATGACCTGCTTGGCCGTGGTGGCGGCGATACGGCCGAAGCCGGACGGGGTGTCGTCGAACTCGCGGGCCTGCTGGCCCTCCTCGAGGTCCTGGGGGTCCTCCTTCGCCCACACGGTCACATGTCCGGTCTCCCGGTTGAGCTCCACGCGCGCGTGCCGGCGGCTTCCCTCGGTCCGGTGGTAGGCGATGAGGAGGGCCGATTCGATCGCTTCGACCAGCAGGTCGAGGGAGATCTCCTTCTCCCGTACCAAGAGCCGAAGGGCACTCATGTCGATGTCCACGATTACGCCTCCTCTTCCTTCTCGTTGTCCTTGCGGTTGAACTCGACCTGGACGCGCGCCCTGGCGATGTCGGCGAAGGCGAGCCGGCGCGTGGTGGCCTTGCGGCCCTTCACACCGGGCACCTCGAGGTCGAGACCGTCGTCGTCCACCGCGACCATCCTGGCGACCAGCTCGCCGCCCTCGGCCAACTGGAACCGCACCAGGCGGCCGGTGGCGCGCGTGTAGTGCCGGTGCTCGGTGAGGAGGCGCTCCGCACCCGGGGTTCCGACCTCGAGGGTGTACTCCCCGTCGCCCATCGCGTCGCTCTCGTCGAGCTTCGCCGAGAGCGCGCGGCTCACCTCGGCGATCCGGTCGAGGTCCGCTCCGGTGTCGGAGTCGACGACGACGCGCAGCACACGCTTGCGGCCGACCGCGTCCACGGCGATCTCTTCGAGATCCAGGCCCTGGGAGCTGACGAGCGGTTCCAGAAGTTCTCGAAGCCTCTCGCTCTGGGTGGTGCTCATCCGGGTGACTCCTCGGCCGCGTGTGCTGTTGTGGGACGGTGCGCGTGTCTGGTCAAAGGGTATCCGGTCGCAGGGGGTGTTGCTGTCCACCCGTCACGGAGGGTGCCGCTGAGCACCCCCGCGCGGCGGCACGGGTACGGTGATCACGGGCCCCGGCCTCCCTTCCGTCGCTACGTTCGCACGAGCCCCGAGGACGTCTGCCGTGTCGTTCCCCCTGTCTCCGCGCGCCCGTTCGGGGCCGCGCAGAAGGAGTCTGCTCGCCGTCGCCCCGGCGGCCCTGCTGGTGGCGGGCTGTTCCGCCGACCCCGGGGGCTCCGGCGCCTCCGGCGGCAGCCGCCCCTCGGCCGCCGACCGGACACGCGCGCGTGCGGCCCGGGACAGCAGGGAGCTGGCCGCGCGGTACGACGCGGTCGTGGCCGCCCACC
Organism: Streptomyces sp. NPDC126497; assembly: GCF_040302425.1. Taxonomy (NCBI): domain Bacteria; kingdom Bacillati; phylum Actinomycetota; class Actinomycetes; order Kitasatosporales; family Streptomycetaceae; genus Streptomyces; species Streptomyces sp. NPDC126497. The sequence goes on along the minus strand of NZ_JBEORT010000160.1, from coordinate 5,749 downwards.
CGGGGCTGGCGCAGCGGCTGCGCCCGCTGCGCGCGGAGGTCGCACGGCACGCGGAGGCGTTCGGGGACACGGCGGAGCCCTCGCCGTCACCGTCGTCGTCGCCGTCCGGGCCGGTCCCTCCCCCGCCCCCGGCCGCCGTCCCGGCGAAGGAGAAGGACGCCCTCGCCGGGCTCGCCGCCGCCGAGCGGGAGATCGCCGACCGGCGCACGAAGGCGCTGCTGGACGCGCCGGGCGAACTGGCGCGGCTGCTGGCCTCGGTGGCGGCGGCCGGCGCGGCGCACGTGTACCTGCTGACGGAGGCATGACGGTGGGCGAGGCGCGCGAGGCGGGGGAACAGGAGCTGCGGGCCCTCCAGGCCGCCCTGGCGGCGGAGCACGCGGCGGTGTACGGCTACGGGGTCGTCGGCGGGCGGATCGGCAGGAGTCGGCGCACCGAGGCGCGGACGGCGTACGACGCGCACCGGGCGCGCAGGGACGCGCTGGTGCGCGCGGTGCAGGACGCCGGCGGCGCGCCCGTCGCCGCGGCCGCGGGGTACGCGCTGCCGTTCCCGGTGCCGGACGCGGCCTCGGCGGTCCGGCTGGCGGCGGAGCTGGAGAACAGGGTCGCCGGGGTGTACGCCGATCTGGTGCGCGCGAGCGGGGGCGAGCAGCGGCGGGGCGCCGCCGAGGCGATGCGGGAGGCGGCGGTGCGGTCGGTGCGCTGGAGCGGCGGGAGCGTAGCCTTCCCTGGGCTCGCCGAGCGGGGCGGTACGGCCTCGGGGAGCCCGGCGCCGACGGCGTGACGGGGGGCGGCAGACACCGCGTACAGCAGGAAGGAACGACTCGCGCATGGTTTTCGAACCGCCGAAGCGTCTGGTGAGGGCGCTCGGTGAGACGGCGCCCGAGGGCGACGACTGGCTGGAGAGGCTGCCGGAGGTGGCGCGCGAGGCCGTCGCACGACGCGAGTTGACCGTGGAGCGGGTGCAGGTGCCGGGCGGGCGCAGCAGCCTGGTCGTGCTGGTGCGCAGGGCCGACGGCACGCCCGCCGTGCTGAAGCTGGCGCCGCGCCGGGCGCGCCCGGAGAGCGAGCGGGCGGCGCTGGCCCACTGGGGCGGGCTGGGAGCGGTCCAGCTGCTGGAGCCGGTCCCGGGCGCGGCCGAGGGAGTGCTGCTGCTGGAGCGGCTGCACCCGGACGTGTCGGTGCGGTCGCTGCCGGAGGCGAGGGCGCTGCTGGAGGCGGCGGGGACGCTGCGCCGGCTCTGGGTGGACCCGCCGGAGGGACACGACTTCGAGACGGTGGCCGGGCGGACGGAGCGACAGGCGCGGGCGATGCGGGCGAGCGCGGCGGCCGACCCGGAGGTGGCTCCGCTGGTGGAGGCGGCGCTGGCGGCCCGCGAGGAGCTGCTGGTGGCGCCGCCCGAGCACCGGCTGCTGCACGGGACGTTCCGGCAGAGCAAGGTGCTGGCCGCGGAGCGCATGCCGTGGCTGGCGGTGGGGCCGGACCCGGTGGTCGGCGAGCGCGCGTTCGACCTGGCGCGGCTGGTGCGCGACCGGGTGGAGGACCTCATCGCGCAGTCCTCGGGGGCGACGACGACCCGGCGGCGGGTGAAACGGCTCGCGGAGTCGCTGGAGGTGGACCGGGAGCGGCTGCGGGGCTGGACGCTGTTCCGGGCGGTGGAGTCGGGGGTGCGGGCCCGCCGCGTGGGCCGCGGACGGGACGCGGAACTCCTCCTGGAGTTCGCGAGCTGGCTCTAGGACCGTTCTCGCTCCGGAGCCTGCGTCACACTTCTCCGCACCTGCCCGACCGTCCCGCACACGGGCTTCCCGCGCGGGGCCGGGCGGCCGGAGGAGCGGATCGCCCCGGTGGCGTCCTGGTGGGACCCGCCGTGCTTCACCGGTGCCGGGCGCGCCGCGCCGGCCCTCGCGGAAGGCGTGCCCCGGTTGTTTGCGGAGGGCGAGCGGGCCTGCGACGCGCTGTACGGGCGGGCGGCCGGGCCCTGCGGGCCGAAGGCGCTCGCCACCTCGATGTCCGCGATCGGCCGGGGCGACTTCCTCGCCGCCGTCGCGCTCGTCGCCGAGCCGGTGCCCGGCCGGTCGTTCACCGGTCCGTGGAAGTGAGAGGGGCCGGATGAGGTCCGGGCCCGTGCGGCGGCGGCCGGCACGGGCCCGGTGACGCGGTTACGCCGTGAGGCGGGCGACCGCCTCGTCGACCGTGAGCTCCTCGCGCTCGCCGGTGCGGCGGTCCTTGAGTTCGACGACGCCCTCGGCGGCGCGGCGGCCCGCGACCAGGATCTGCGGGACGCCGATCAGTTCCGAGTCGGTGAACTTCACGCCCGGGGAGACGCCCGCACGGTCGTCGACCAGGACGCGCAGGCCCGCGGCGGACAGCTTCTCGGAGACGTCGAGGGCGAGCTCGGTCTGGAGGGCCTTGCCGGCGGCGACCACGTGGACGTCGGCCGGGGCGACCTCCGCCGGCCAGCACAGGCCCTTGTCGTCGGCGGTCTGCTCGGCGAGCGCCGCCACCGCGCGGGAGACGCCGATGCCGTAGGAGCCCATGGTGACGCGGACCGGCTTGCCGTTCTGGCCCAGCACGTCGAGCTTGAGGGCGTCGGCGTACTTGCGGCCCAGCTGGAAGATGTGGCCGATCTCGATGGCGCGGTCGAGCTTGAGGCCGGTGCCGCACGCGGGGCACGGGTCGCCCTCCTGCACCACCACGACGTCCACGTACGCGTCGACCTCGAAGTCACGGCCCGCGACCACGTTCTTCGCGTGCGTGTCGGCCTTGTTGGCGCCCGTGATCCAGGCGGTGCCCGGCGCCACGCGCGGGTCGGCGACGTACGTCACCTTGCCCAGGCCCTGCGGGCCGACGTAGCCGCGCACCAGCTCGGGGTGGGCGATGAAGTCGGCCTCGGTGACCATCTCCACGACGGCCGGGGCGAAGTGCGCCTCGACCTTGCCCATGTCGACCTCGCGGTCACCGGGCACGCCCACGGCGACGATCTCGCCGTCGACCTTGACCAGCAGGTTCTTCAGCGTGGCCGAGGCCTCCACGCCGAGCGAGGCGGCGAGGGTCTCGATGGTCGGGGTGTCGGGGGTGGGGATGTCCTCGGCGGCCGGGACACCGGAGGCGTCGACCGGCTTCAGCTCGTAGGCGATCGCCTCGGTGTTGGCGGCGAAGTCGCAGTTCGGGCAGTCCGCGAAGGTGTCCTCGCCGGCCTCGGCGGGGGCGAGGAACTCCTCGGACTTGGAGCCGCCCATGGCGCCGGCGGTCGCCGCGCAGATGCGGTAGTCGAGGCCGAGGCGCTCGAAGACCTTCCGGTAGGCCTGGCGGTGCAGGGCGTAGGACTGCGCCAGGCCCTCGTCCTCCAGGTCGAAGGAGTAGGAGTCCTTCATCAGGAACTCGCGGCCGCGCAGGATGCCGGCGCGGGGGCGGGCCTCGTCCCGGAACTTGGTCTGGATCTGGTAGAGGATCACCGGCAGGTCCTTGTAGGAGGACGCCTGGTCCTTCACCATCAGGGTGAAGATCTCCTCGTGGGTGGGGCCGAGGAGGTAGTCGCCGCCCTTGCGGTCCTGGAGGCGGAACAGTTCGGCGCCGTACTCGTCCCAGCGGCCGGTCGCCTCGTAGGGCTCGCGCGGCAGCAGGGCGGGGAGCAGTACCTCCTGGGCGCCGATGGCGTCCATCTCCTCGCGGACGATGCGCTCGACGTTGGCGAGGACCTTCTTGCCGAGGGGCAGCCAGGTCCAGATGCCGGCGGCGGTGCGGCGCACGTAGCCGGCCCGGACGAGCAGCTTGTGGCTGAGGACCTCGGCGTCCGCCGGGTCGTCGCGCAGCGTCTTCGCCATCAACTGGGACATGCGCTGGACCGGTGCGTTCGCCATGGTTCTCGTACTCCTGCTGCGTCTGGGTGGATGACAGGGAGGTTAGCCGGGCGGGACGCGGCGGCGGAAATCGATTGTCCGCCGCCCGCCGTCCGCTATCCGCGCGGGAGCGGCAGCGGGGCGCCCATGACGGCGTACGGCGTGGTGGCGCTGGGGAAGTGGACCTGACGGGCGAGGTCCTGGTAGCCGAGCGAGCGGTACAGCCGGCGGGCCGGGCTCTCGACGTCGAGGGCGGAGAGGATGGAGCGGGGCTCGTCGGCGCCGTCGGTGATCGTGGTGATCAGGGCGCGGCCGACGCCGTGCTTCTGGTGCCGGGGGTGGACGTGCAGCTCGGTGATGACGAAGGAGTCGTCGAGCCAGTCGTCGTTGCCCCGGGCCCGCAGATAGGGTTCGACGACGGTGGACCACCAGTGGGTGCGGTCGTTGGGCATGCCGTAGACGAAGCCGACCAGGCGGCCCTCGACGGTGGCCCCGAAGGCGCGGGCGCCGGGGAAGGTCATGTGGCGCAGGACGATCTGCCGGCGTACGGCCACCTCGTCGGGACCGAGTCCGAACGCCACCGCCTGCACCGCCAGCGCCTCGTCGACGTGGCCGGGGAGGTCGAGGGGGCCGATCACGATGTCGTCGGGCTGGGGGCGGCCGTGACCGGGAAAGCGCAGCATGCCGGGGAGACTACAGGGCCCGCCGCGTCAGAACAGCACACTCATGAAGGCGCCGACCTCCTGGAAGCCCACCTTCTCGTACGTCCTGCGGGCGGGCGTGTTGAAGTCGTTGACGTAGAGGCTCGCCACCGGGGCCATCTCCGTCAGGGCGTAGCGCAGGACGGCCGCCATGCCGGGTGCGGCGACGCCCTTCCCCCGGTGTTCGGGGGCCACCCAGACGCCCTGGATCTGGCAGGCGCGGTCGGTCGCGGCGCCGATCTCGGCCTTGAAGACGACCCTGCCGTCGGCGTCGAAGCGGGCGAAGGAGCGGCCGGCGCCGACGAGCTCGGCGACCCTGGCCTGGTAGAGCAGGCCGCCGTCGCCGGCCAGCGGGGAGACGCCGACCTCCTCGGTGAACATGGCCACGCACGCCGGCATGATCCTCTCCAGCTCGTCCTTGCGGACGCGGCGGACGTAGGGGTCCGGGGCTATGCGGTCGGACATCCGGTCGGTGACCATCAGGGGCTGGTGGGCGCGGACCTCGCGGGCCGGGCCCCACTGGGGTTCGAGCAGCCGCCAGAGCGCGGCGGTGGGCTCGGCCGGGCCCACCACGGAGGAGCAGCGGCGGCCGGCCCGGCGGGCCCGGTCGGCGAAGGCGCGGACGGCCCGGGGGGTGGCGCAGATGGGCACCAGGTTGGCGCCGGCGTAGCACAGGGAGGTCAGGACACCCCCCTCGTACCAGCCCCACATCTCGCCGCCGAGCCGCCAGGGGTCCAGGCCCGCGATCTGGACGCGGGCCGTCACGAAGGCGTTCGCGACCGGCTCGCGGTCGAGTACGGCGAGCGCGGCGTCCAGGTCACTCGGTTCGAGGACCCGGGAAGTGGTCTGCGTCAACAAGTGCGGGGCCTCACACACGGGGGTTCGCTGATTTCTCCGCACTGTACCCGCGGATTCCGGGGGACGCCGCCCCCGGACCCCGCTCCGGCCCGGGACCGGCCCCGTCCCCGGACGCCGGACGGACCGGCCGGCCTGGTCAGCCGGCCACCGAGACCTGCGGCTCGCCCGACGTCACGCCGTCCTTCTCCATCTCCTCGGCGATCTTCATCGCCTCCTCGATCAGCGTCTCCACGATCTTCGACTCGGGGACGGTCTTGATGACCTCGCCCTTCACGAAGATCTGGCCCTTGCCGTTGCCGGAGGCGACGCCGAGGTCGGCCTCGCGGGCCTCGCCGGGGCCGTTGACCACACAGC
>NZ_JBEORT010000159.1:0-9010 GCF_040302425.1 Streptomyces sp. NPDC126497 | reverse complement strand
GGGTGCGTGATGTACGGGTCGCCGCTCTTGCGCTTCTGGCCGCGGTGCCAGCGCTCGGCGACCTGGTAGGCGCGCTCGATCTGGCGGAGCGTGGCAGCGGTTCGATACGGATGTTGCGGTAGCGCACCGCGTTCCCGTGGTCCTGCAGCCGGATCGCCCCGGCCGCGGGGCCCTCGGGCGCTCCGCCGCCGGTCGGGCCGTCGATCGCGACGTCGTCGTGGACCTTCCTGCCGTTCCACACCACGGTGACTCGCGCGTCGGCCGTCTTGTTCCCCTCGGCGTCGTAGCGCGCCGCGTGGAAGACGACGTCGTACGACTGCCAGGTCCCGGGCGCTCGGGCGGCGTTCACATCGGGGGCCTTCTTCAGATAGATCGCTCCCGCTTCGTCGGTGTCGAGCGTGGTGTCGCCGTGGGAGTCCAGGATCTGGAGCTCATAGCGGTCCTGGAGGTAGACACCGCTGTTGGCGCGGTCCTGGCCGGTCACGTCCGGGGGCAGTTCCGGCAGCCGGTACTCCACGTGCAGCTTGAAGTCGTCATAGCTGTTCTTGGTACGGATGTCCCCGCAGCAGACCTCCATCGCGCCGTCGGTGACGGGCCACTGGACCGGCCGCCCGTCGGTGTGCTGCCACCGGTCGAGGCCGTCACCGTCGAACAGGCCGACCGGCGCGCCGTGCCGGTCGACACTGAGGAGGTCGAGGTTGACGTGGCCGGTGTCGCCCTCGTCGTACCGGTAGGCGACGCTGTTGTGCCCGGCGCGCAGTCCCAGGGCCTCGGTCTGCGTCGACCAGGTGTCCCAGTCACCGGTACTGCGGAACTCGGTCTGCTTCACCTTCTTGCCGTTGAGGTACAGGGAGAGGGACTTGGTGCCCCGGAAGGGGTTCGGTCCGTTGGAGTAGCGCAGCCCCAGGTCGTACGTTCCGCTCCGGTCCACCTGGACGTCGAAGGTGGTGGTGGCGCCCTGCGTGCCGTAGCGGTCGACGAAGCCGCTGCCGGAGTAGCCCCGGTGGTCGGTGTTGATCCCGGCCGCGCCGGTGAGGGCCGCCTCCTCGGCCTCGTACAGCGGGCCCGGTGCGGGGCGCCCGCCCGGCATGGCGTTGAGGGTGTACCAGGCCTCCGTGCTCCACAGGGTCTCGCCGGACGCCGAGCTGAACGGGCGCGGGGAGCGGACGTGCACGACGCGGCCCGGCTTGAGTCCTTCGACCGCCAGGGTCACCTTCCTGCGGTCCCGCGACAGCTCGGCCGAGGTCACCTCCAGGGTCTCCTCGGCGATCTTCGGGCCGCCGTAGTCGCGCGTCGGGGTGTAGCGCCACTGCTCGGCCTCGTAGTGGCTGACAAGGTTGTCAGCGGTCTCCTCGGAGAGCGGCTGGGTGTACTCCAGCTCGAAGCCGCCCTTCCTCACCCGCATGGCCTGGATGTCGAAGGTGTTGCCGCCGTTCGGCGTCAGCTTCTGGAGGCCGTACCTGAGCTTGCCCTCCTGGCCCCAGTTGCCGTCCGCGCCCAGACCGCCCGCGTAGATCGCGCCGTCGGGGCCCATGGTGATCCGGTTGACGCCGGCTTCGAGGCCCTGGGTGAAGCGGAAGACGGCGCCCTGGTACTGGCCCTCGACCTTCTCCAGGTAGGCGCGCTGGAGACCGCCGTAGGTGACGTCGCCGAACAGCATCTGCCCCTTGAACCTGCCCTTGGTCAGCTGGAGCGGGGTGCTGGGCGAGTTGGCGATCTCGTTCTGCGGGAGCCAGAGCACCGGCTGGGTCACCGGCTCGGAGTCGAAGGGGCCCGCGGGGTTGGTGTAGTGGTTGAAGAAGCGGTCCTGCTTGATGTGGACGAGCTTCGACGAGGGGAGCCAGCCGCCCTGGTTGTCGGTGGCGAAGAGGTCGCCGCCGGGGCCCCAGCCGATGCCGTTCGGGGTGCGCAGGCCGCCGGCGATGTAACTCACCTTGCCGGTCTTCCTGTCGACCTTGACGGTCGCGCCCCGGCCGGGTGCGGGCTGCGGGTCCGTGGTGGCGCCGCCGTAATTGATGGCGACCGACAGGTTCAGGTAGAAGTGGCCCTTGCGGTACAGCAGTCCGAAGGCGAACTCGTGGAAGTTGCCGCCGTGGGGCCAGGTGGCGATCGTCTTGAACTCGTCCATGACGCCGTCGCCGTCGCTGTCGCCCAGCTCCGTCAGTTCGTGCTTCTGGGAGACGAAGATGGTCCCGTCGACGACCTTGAGGCCCATCGGCTCCTTGAGGCCCTCGGCGATCCTCGTGGCCTTCACCTTGTCCGGGCCGGTGGTGCCGGTGACCTCGTCCATGACGTAGACCTCGCCGGCGGTGGTGTCGGTGCCGCCCCAGGTGCTCACCACCAGACGGCCGTCGGGCAGCCAGTCCATGCCGGTGACCTGCGGTTCGAAGCCCTCGGGGCGCAGGTCGGTGAGGGTGTGGTCGGGGCGCACCGAGGTGAGCGGGAGGCCGTCGCCGGGTGAGTCCCTGACGCCCTCGCACTCCTTGCGGCCCGGTGCGGTGACCCGGACCACGCCGGCGTCGGTGCTCAGCGCCGCGTTCGGCACGGTCGCGAAGTCGCTCGCGTCCGGTGGCCGCCAGGCCAGGCTGAGCACCTGGTCGCCGCCGCGCTCGAAGTGGTCGATGCGCAACGCGTGCATGCCCTCGGTGAGTTGGACGGTGCCGTCCTTGGGCTCGGCGCCGTGCAACCCGTCGTGGTCGATGACCGGCCGGTCGTCGATCAGCAGCCGTGAGCCGTCGTCACTGGTCAGCCGGAAGGTGTACGAACCGTCGGCCGGCACATGGATGTTGCCGGTGACCTGGGTGACGAAGTTGTCGCCGAACCCGCCGAAGTCGCCGGTCGTGCTCCAGTCGACGGTCGGCATCAGCTTGTCGACGTTGGGGGTCTGTCCGGGCTTGAGCGCGCAGATCTTCTCGAGCGGAACCTGGACGTCGAAGACGCGCAGGGTGACTCCGGGCTCCTGGGGCGGCACGTCGGCCCGCGGTGCGGAGTCCGGCCGGGCCGATGCCGGGTGGGCTCCCCAGAGCCCACCCGCGACGAACGCGCCGACGAGCAGTCCCGTCAGGGATCTTCGGGCGCGCCGGTACAGCCGTGTTTCCATGCTTCCTCCTGCTGAGTCGACCGGAGGGCCGGATAACTCCGGTGCCGAAGGGGCCAAACGCCAACGGTGGCGGCCGACACGCTAGGAGACTTCTGCTCAACCCGTCCATACTTTGTCATCGATGAGTTCAAAGTCCTTCCCCTGGGCAGCATTCATCGATGTGACGGGTGCGCTGTGGACCGGTGCGCGGTTACGAGGAGGGCGGGAGGCGGTAGACGGACACGTGGGAAGGGGACTCGGCGGTGAACGCGGCACCGCCCCAGTCCGCATGCCTGGACTCCAGCTCGAAACCGGCCAGCTGGGCCATGAGGTCGAGTTCGGCCGGCCAGATGTAGCGGTGGGGGCTGCGGAACAGCCGTGCCTGCCGGCTGTCGTCGAAGTGGAAGTGGTGCGACACCAGGTGCTGGCGCAGGGTGTCGTAGGTGTCCAGGCCGATGTACCCGGACTCGGCCCCCCAGACCATGGCCACCTGGCCCGGTGGGAGCTTGCGCAGCTCGGGGACCCCGAGTTCGACCACGAACCGCCCGCCGGGGCCGAGGTGGCGGGCCGCGTTGCGGAAGCACGCGACCTGCTCCGCCTGGGAGAGCAGATTGGAGATGGTGTTGTAGACGAGGTAGACCAGGGTGTACTCCCCCGGCGCGACGGTGGTCGCCATGTCGCCGATGATCACGGGGATCGTGGCCTCGTCCGCCTTGGTCCGCAGTCGCTCGGCCATCGCCGGGGAGAGTTCGATGCCGGTGACGGGGACTCCGCGCCCGGCGAGCGGGACGGCCACCCGGCCCGTGCCGACGGCGAATTCCAGGGCCGCCCCGTCTCCGGCGAGCCGGGCGAGGCGGTCCACGGTCGGCTCCAGCACCTCGGGGGCGAACATTCCGGTGCCGGGCGTGTCGTAGCGCCGGGCCGCGTCCTCGTCCCAGATTCCCTCTTGTCCCATTCCCTCAACGCTGCTCGTCGGCCCCGGGATTGTCCAGCGGATTACCTCAGGGCTTGCGGGCGAGACCACCGTGCTCGCCGATCGGCTCCGGGGCCGGGGTGTCGCCGTCCGGGCGCCAGAGCGGGACGGGGACGACACCGGGGTCGACCAGGTCCAGGCCCTCGAAGTACGCCGTGATCTGGTCGACGGTACGCAGGTGGTAGGGCGCCGCGCCGCTCTCGTTGTAGGCGTCCTGGGCCTGCTCGAAGACGGGGTCGATGCCCCGGGAGCCGTCGTTGACGGAGAGGTGGCTGCCGGACGGCAGCGCCGCCATCAGCCGGGTGACGACGGAACGCGCCCGGTCGTAGTCGGCGATGTGGCCCAGGATGTTGCTGAGGATGAGCGCGGTGGGCCGCTCGAGGTCCAGCGTCTCGGCGGCGACCTCCAGGATGCGGTCCGGGTCCAGGATGTCGGCGTCCACGTACGCGGTCGCCCCCTCCGGTGTGGAGTAGAGCAGGGCGCGGGCGTGGGCCAGGACCATCGGGTCGTTGTCGACGTAGACGATCCGGGACTCGGGGGCGATCCGCTGGGCGACCTGGTGGGTGTTGTCGGCCGTCGGCAGTCCGGTCCCGATGTCCAGGAACTGCCGGATGCCGGCCTCGCCCGCCAGGTAGGTGATGGTGCGGCGCAGGAAGGCACGGCTGCTGCGGGCGATGGTGACGATCCCGGGGAAGACGGCGGTGTAGGCGTCGCCGGCCTCCTCGTCGACGGGGTAGTTGTCCTTCCCGCCCAGCCAGTAGTTCCAGATCCGGGCCGAGTGCGGCACCGAGGTGTCGATCTTCTGCTGCGCTGATCCGGGCGCCGCGGCGGGGTCGGTCATGAGTACCGTCCGTAGTCGTTGGGGAGCTGTTCTGGCCAACGCATAATCCACGGTCCCACAGCTCGCCGACGCGGGCTCTCCGGCGGGGGGACACCGGGCGGCTTCGCGCCGCGCGGCCCGGCGGCCACTGGTTCCTCGCCCCGCCGCCTCCCCCTCCCCTCCCCGTCCTTCAGGGGGCGCTGCCCCTCTGGCCCCGGACGCGCGGGTGGGCGGGTGGTTGCCCGCGCAGTTCCCCGCGCCCCTGCGGGAGCGCGGGGAACTGCGCACGGGGGTCCGGGAGCACCCCCCGCGGGACGGGAAGGGGTGGCGGGGGCGAGTACCGCCTCCGGCAGCGGACGGGCGGCGGGACGCGCCGCAGTTCGTGCACCTGTCTTGCCGAGCGGGCGGGTCGGCCGGGTCGGCTCCGGCCCGCGGCTCAGCCGAGTTCCACCAGCAGGTCGCCGCCCTCCACCTGCTGGATCCGGTTGATCGCCAGTCTGGTGACCGTGCCGGACCTCGGGGCGGTGATCGCGGCCTCCATCTTCATGGCCTCGATGGTCGCCACGGTCGCGCCGGCCGCCACCTCGTCGCCCTCGGCGACCGAGAGGGTCACCACACCGGCGAAGGGGGCCGCGACGTGACCGGGGTGGGCGCGGTCGGCCTTCTCGGTGACCGGGACGTCGGAGGCCGCCGCCCGGTCGCGGACCTGGATCGGTCGCAGCTGGCCGTTCAGGGTGGACATCACGGTGCGCATGCCCCGCTCGTCGGCGTCGCCCACCGCCTGCAGTTCGATGAGCAGCCGCACACCGGGATCGAGGTCGACGCTGTACTCCGTGCCGGGACGCAGCCCGTAGAAGAAGTCCTTGCTGTCCAGCACGCTGGTGTCACCGAAGGACCGGCGGTGCGTCTCGAACTCCCGGGTGGGGCCGGGGAAGAGGAGGCGGTTGAGGGTCGGCCGGCGGTCCTTCGCCAGCCCGGCGCGGTCCTCGGCGGTCAGCTCCTGGACCGGCTTGGGCTCGGCCCGGCCGCGCAGGGCCTTGCTGCGGAACGGTTCGGGCCAGCCGCCGGGCGGGGTGCCCAGCTCACCGCGGAGGAAGCCGATCACGGAGTCCGGGATGTCGAACCGGTTCGGTTCCTCCTCGAAGTCCTCCGGGGAGACGCCCGCGCCCACCAGGTGCAGTGCCAGGTCGCCGACCACCTTCGACGAGGGCGTGACCTTCACCAGGCGGCCCAGCATCCGGTCGGCGGCGGCGTACATCGCCTCGATGTCCTCGAAGCGGTCGCCGAGGCCCAGCGCGATCGCCTGGGTGCGCAGGTTGGAGAGCTGGCCGCCGGGGATCTCGTGGTGGTAGACGCGGCCGGTCGGCGAGGCCGGACCCGCCTCGAAGGGGGCGTAGACCTTGCGTACGCTCTCCCAGTAGGGCTCCAGGTCGCCGACGGCCGTCAGGTCCAGCCCGGTGGGGCGCTCGGAGTGGTCGGTCGCGGCGACGATCGCCGACAGGGAGGGCTGGGAGGTGGTGCCCGCCATGGAGGCCACCGCCCCGTCGACCGCGTCGGCGCCGGCCCGGACCGCGGCGAGGTAGGTGGCGAGCTGGCCGCCGGCGGTGTCGTGGGTGTGCAGGTGCACCGGCAGGTCGAACTCCCGGCGCAGCGCCGACACCAGCGTCGCCGCCGCGGGCGCCCGCAGCAGTCCGGCCATGTCCTTGACGGCCAGGACGTGCGCGCCCGCCTCCACGATCTGCTCGGCCAGCCGCAGGTAGTAGTCCAGGGTGTAGAGCCGCTCGGAGGGGTCGGACAGGTCGGCGGTGTAGCACAGGGCCACCTCGGCGACGGCGGTGCCGGTCTCGCGCACGGCGTCGATGGCGGGCCGCATCTGGGAGACGTCGTTGAGCGCGTCGAAGATGCGGAAGATGTCGATGCCGGTCGCCGCCGCCTCCTGGACGAAGGCGTCGGTCACCTCGGTCGGGTACGGGGTGTAGCCCACGGTGTTGCGGCCGCGCAGCAGCATCTGCAGGCAGATGTTGGGCACGGCCTCCCGCAGGGCGGCCAGTCGCTCCCACGGGTCCTCGGCGAGGAAGCGCAGGGCCACGTCGTAGGTGGCGCCGCCCCAGCACTCCAGGGAGAGCAGTCCGGGCAGGGTGTGCGCCACCACCGGGGCGACGGCGAGCAGGTCCTTGGTGCGCACCCGGGTGGCGAGCAGCGACTGGTGGGCGTCGCGGAAGGTGGTGTCGGTGACGCCGAGGGCCGGCGACGCGCGCAGCCGGCGGGCGAACCCGTCCGGGCCCAGTTCGGCGAGCCGCTGCCGGGAGCCGGCCGGGGGTTCGCCGGCGGGCAGCGGCGGCAGCTTGGTGAGCGGGTCGACCAGCTGGGGCCGCTCGCCGTGCGGCTTGTTCACCGTGACGTCGGCGAGGTAGGTGAGCAGCTTGGTGCCGCGGTCTGCGGAGTGGCGGGCGGTGAGCAGCTCGGGCCGCTGCTCGATGAACGAGGTCGTGACGCGGCCGGCCCGGAAGTCCGGATCGTCCAGGACCGCCTGCAGGAAGGGGATGTTGGTGGCGACGCCGCGGATGCGGAACTCGGCCACCGCACGCCGGGCCCGGCCCACCGCGGCGCCGAAGTCCCGTCCCCGGCAGGTGAGTTTCACCAGCATCGAGTCGAAGTGGGCGCTGATCTCCGTACCGGCGTGGGTGGTTCCGCCGTCCAGGCGGATGCCGGAACCGCCGGGCGAGCGGTAGGCGCTGATCCGGCCGGTGTCCGGGCGGAAGCCGTTGGCCGGGTCCTCGGTGGTGATGCGGCACTGCAGTGCGGCGCCCCGCAGGGTGACGGTGTCCTGGGAGAGACCGAGGTCGGCGAGGGTCTCGCCGGCGGCGATGCGCAGCTGCGCCTGCACCAGGTCGACGTCGGTGACCTCCTCGGTCACCGTGTGCTCGACCTGGATGCGCGGGTTCATCTCGATGAAGACGTGGTTGCCGTCCCGGTCGAGGAGGAACTCCACCGTGCCGGCGTTGCGGTAGCCGATCCGCCGGGCGAAGTTCACGGCGTCGGCGCAGATGCGGTCGCGCAGCCCCGGGTCGAGGTTCGGCGCGGGCGCGAGTTCGATCACCTTCTGGTGGCGGCGCTGCACCGAGCAGTCCCGCTCGAACAGGTGGATGACGTCGCCCTGTCCGTCGGCGAGGATCTGCACCTCGATGTGGCGGGGTTCGACGACGGCCTTCTCCAGGAACACCGTGGGGTCGCCGAACGCGGACGCCGCCTCCCTGGAGGCCGCCTCGACGGCCTCCCTCAGCTGGGCGGGCTCCTCGACGCGGCGCATCCCGCGCCCGCCGCCGCCGGCGACCGCCTTGACGAACACGGGGAAGCCGATGCCGTCGGCGGCGGCGACGAGTTCGTCGACGTCCGTGGAGGGCGCCGAGGAGCCGAGCACGGGGACGCCGGCCTCGCGGGCGGCGGCCACCGCACGGGCCTTGTTCCCGGTCAGTTCCAGGATCCGGGCGCCGGGCCCGACGAAGGTGATGCCGGCCTCTTCGCAGGCCCTGGCCAGTTCGGGGTTCTCGGACAGGAATCCGTAGCCCGGGTAGACGGCGTCGGCGTCCGCCCGGCGGGCCGCGCGGACGATCTCCTCGACGGAGAGGTAGGCCCGTACCGGGTGCCCCGGCTCGCCGATCTCGTACGCCTCGTCCGCCTTCAGCCGGTGCAGCGAGTTGCGGTCCTCGTGCGGGAAGACAGCAACGGTCCGGGCGCCCAGTTCGTAGCCCGCGCGGAACGCCCGGATCGCGATCTCGCCGCGGTTGGCGACCAGCACCTTGCGGAACATGCTCGATCCCTTCAGCCTGCCGGTGACGAGACCATCGTGTCGGCGGCGGGCCCGGTACGCCATGTGAGCCGGGCCACTCACCTCCGGCCCGGCGGCGATGTGAGGGGGCACGGGAGGGGACGTTTCCCCCGGGGCTCCCGCGGCCCCTCGTACGAACCGGCGGAGCACCGCGCCGTGATCGTGAGCAGCGTGTCCGGTGCGTCGGCGCCGGTCCCGTCCGCGGCGGCCGCGCCGGCCTTCGCCGCCCGTCGGCGCCACCGGAAGGGGGCGGCGTGGCGTCGGGCCCGGTCGGCGAGCGTGCGCGGTGGGCGGCCGGTGACGTCCTCC
>NZ_JBEORT010000158.1:0-9270 GCF_040302425.1 Streptomyces sp. NPDC126497 | reverse complement strand
CCTCCTCCGCCTTGCATCTGCACGCACCAAGCCCCGCTCGGGTCGGCCACGACGCACCGTCGGTCGCGGCCGACCTGATCCAAACGAGAGGCCCTGGGCCGGTCTGGCTCAGCCCGGCCCCGAGCACCCGCGCGCCCTCCGCCCCGGCCCGCGCCACCACCGCCTCCACCGCCGCGGCCACGTGCTCCACGACCCGCTCGGGCCGGTTCTCCCCGGAGCGCACGCCCTCCTCGGCGCGGGCCGGCAGGTTCAGCGCCAGGTCGAACAGTTCGACCCGGACGTAGGCCTCGGCCAGGTCGACACCGATCAGCACGCCCCCCCGGCGCGTTGACGGCCACCAGCCCCCGGGGACGGCCGCCGGCCGAGTCCTCGAAACCGACCTCGGTGATCATGCCGAGGTCGAGCAGCTCCCCGACCAGGGTGGCGACGGTGGCGAGGCTGAGCCCCGTGGCGGCCGCCAGCTCCTGCCGGGAGGTGGGCGAGGCGGCGATGATCTGGCGCAGCACCCGGTAGCGGTTGGCCGTACGGATGTCCCGTGACGTGCGTCTCACCGGGCTGCCCCTCCCTGCCGGGCCGGGCCGACCGGGTCCGGCGCGCGGCAAGGCCATGGGGAGGCGGACCGTTCGACAAGGGACGGGGAAAGGAGCCCGACGGAGCCCGGAGGGGGCCGCGCGTCAGCCGCCCAGGACGTCCCGGACGAACGCGTTGGTGAACGTGCCGGCCGGGTCCAGGTCGTGGACGAGGGCCCGGAAGTCGTGCAGGCGCGGGTAGCGGGCGCGCAGCTCCGCCGCCGGCGTGGTGAACACCTTCCCCCAGTGCGGCCGCGCCCCGAACGGTGCCAGCGCCTCCTCCACCCGCGCCACCACGGGCAGCACCGCCGCCGTGTCCTCGATCCAGGTGAAGTGGACGGCCACCGAGTCCCGGCCGTGGGAGGGGCCGATCCACTGGTCGTCGGCGGCGACGGTGCGCACCTCGCAGGTCTGCAGCACCGGGGCGACCGTCTCCCGGATGCCGTCCACCGCCCGCAGCGCGGCGACCGCCGACTCCCGCGGCATCAGGTACTCCGACTGCAGCTCCGCCCCGCTGCTCGGGGTGAACTCCGCCCGGAAGTGCGGCAGCCGCTCGTGCCAGGGCCCGGCCACGCCGAACTGCTCGGTGCAGTTCACCGCGGGCATCCCCGGCACCGGGTGCATCTTCTCGGTCGCCGGGGGCGCCCAGGGGAAGTCCGGCAGCGGCTCGTCGGTGCGCCGCTTCACCCACACCTGGCGGAAGCCCGGCGCCCGCCAGTCGGTGAACAGGCTCACGCTGTACGCCGCCGACATCACCGCCTCGAACGCGGCCCGGTCCATCCCCTCCAGCGGCATCTCGGTGAACACGTGCTGCTCCACCTCGAAGGCGGGCTCCAGGTCCAGGGTGAGCGCGGTGACCACACCGAGCGCGCCCAGCGAGGTGACCGCGCCGCCGAACCGCTCGTCGCCGCGCGCCACGGTCACCGTGGAGCCGTCCGCCGTGACCAGTTCCACCGCGCGCACGGACGAGGCGAGCGGCCCGTTGCCGACACCGGAGCCGTGCGTGCCGGTGGCGACCGAGCCGGCCACCGAGATGTGCGGCAGCGACGCCATGTTCGCCAGCGCCAGTCCGTGCCGGTGCACCTGCCGGGCCAGCTCGGCGTAGCGCACCCCGCCGCCGACCCGTACCGTGCGGGCCGTCGTGTCCACGTCGATCCGCGGGGGCAGCGCCTCCAGGGAGAGCAGGACGCCGTCCGCACCGGCCTCGGCGATCTCGTTGAAGGAGTGCCCGCTGCCGAGGGCCCGCACCCGGGGGCTCTCCGCGACCAGCGCGCGCAACGCGTCCAGGCTCCGCGGACGGTGCAGCTCCTTGGCGGCGTACGTGATGTTGCCCGCCCAGTTGGTCACGCTCTCGGTCATCCCTCGTCCTTCCCTTCCGGCGGGGACCGGGAGGGCCCCCGCCGGAACCTACCCCGGGAGCGGTCCACGCCGTCCGGGGGGACCCGGCGCCCCGGACGTCCGGCCGGGGGCATACCGTGAGGAGTCGTACGTCCGCACCGGGAGGAGAACAACGGGATGGGCAGCCGTACCGCGCTGGTCGAAGATCTGATGGAGCGGTTCCCGCACGTGCCGCGCGAGGCCGTCTTCAAGGAGGACCTGCTGCGCGGCGGTGTGGCCTTCGACCCCTCCGCGCTCAGCGACAACGAGGGCGGCGAGGTCAAACCGAAGTCGTACTTCATCTTCTCCTTCGACCACGGCACCCTGCCCGAGCTGGGCGAGGCCGCGCTGCGCCGGCCGCCGGAGGAGATCATCCTCACCGGCGGCCCGTACGACCTGCGCCGCACGGTCGTGTCGGTGCGGGTGAACCCGGCGTCCCCCTACCGGGTCGCCGCCGACGAGCACGGCGTGCTCGGCCTCTACCTCGACGGCAGGCGGATCTCGGACGTCGGCGTGCCGCCCATGCCCGAGTACTACCGGCACACCCTGTCCAACGGGAAGTCGGTCATGGAGGTCGCCCCCACCATCCAGTGGGGCTACCTGATCTACCTGACCGTCTTCCGGGTCTGCCAGTACTTCGGCGCCAAGGAGGAGTGCCAGTACTGCGACATCAATCACAACTGGCGCCAGCACAAGGCGGCCGGCCGGCCCTACACCGGGGTGAAGGACGTCGAGGAGGTGCTGGAGGCCCTGGAGATCATCGACCGGTACGACACGGCGAAGGCCTCCACCGCGTACACCCTCACCGGCGGCGCCATCACCAAGACCGTCTCCGGACGCGACGAGGCGGACTTCTACGGCCACTACGCCAAGGCCATCGAGGAGCGCTTCCCCGGCCGCTGGATCGGCAAGGTCGTCGCCCAGGCGCTGCCCAAGGACGACGTGCAGCGCTTCAAGGACTACGGCGTGCAGATCTACCACCCCAACTTCGAGGTGTGGGACGAGTACCTGTTCAAGATGTACTGCCCCGGCAAGGAGCGCTACGTCGGCCGTGACGAGTGGCACCGGCGCATCCTCGACTCCGCGGACGTCTTCGGCGCGCGCAACGTCATCCCCAACTTCGTCGCCGGCGTCGAGATGGCCGAGCCCTTCGGCTTCAAGACGGTCGACGAGGCCATCGCCTCCACCACCGAGGGCCTGCGCTTCTTCATGTCGCACGGCATCACGCCCCGCTTCACCACCTGGTGCCCCGAGCCGACCACCCCGCTCGGCAAGGCCAACCCGCAGGGCGCCCCGCTGGAGTACCACATCCGGCTGCTCCAGGCGTACCGGCAGACCATGGAGGACTTCGGCCTCTCCTCGCCCCCCGGCTACGGCCCGCCCGGACCCGGCAACGCGGTGTTCTCGGTCAGCTCCTTCATGGACAGCCTCCCCGCGCAGGAGTCCGCCGAGACGGTCTGAGACACCGGGCCCGGCGCCCGCCCCGCGCGGGATCCGGAAGGCCGGGACCGAGACGTCCCGGCCTTCCGCGCGCGGGATCCCGGCGACGCC
The DNA here is from genome assembly GCF_040302425.1 of Streptomyces sp. NPDC126497. Classification (NCBI taxonomy): domain Bacteria; kingdom Bacillati; phylum Actinomycetota; class Actinomycetes; order Kitasatosporales; family Streptomycetaceae; genus Streptomyces; species Streptomyces sp. NPDC126497. Next base: position 5,773 of record NZ_JBEORT010000158.1, on the reverse strand, counting down.
CCCCGAGGGTGGCCGCGCCGCCACACGAAGTGAGGGAAGCGCTTGTCAGTTGTGTCGGGGACGTGAAAAGCTCTGCCACTGCCGCGAGGTTTCCCCAACTTCATTGCCCCCATGGCGAGTTGACCTCGTTCGTGATGCGGGAGTCCCATGCCCGACCTGCCGACCCCCCAGGACGCCGCCGAGACGGCGCTGTTCTCCGAGTGCTGGGACGCGGCGCTCTCCTACGCCGACCTGTGCACGGCCGGGTCCGCCGCCGCGGCGGACCTGGCCCGCGAGGCCTTCGCGCAGGGCATACGGGAACTGCGCGAGGCCGGGTCGGGCACCGTCCGCGGCCACGGCCGCCGCCCTTCCCGGCTGCCCCGGATCCCCCTGCTGCTGACGGCGGTCCGCACCACGGCGGCCGCCTGGGAGGCCGCGGGACGGGGACACAAGCTCGACCCCGACCTGCGGCTGTGGCTCCACTCCGAGCAGGCCGCCCGCCACACCGGTCCGCCACTGGACCGCCCGGTCGCCCTGCGCGGGCTGCGCGATCTGCAGCCCGCGGACGCCGAACTGCTCTGGCTGGCCGAGGCGGAGGCCCTGCCGCTGCCCCTGGTGGCCCGCCGGCTCGGTCTCGACCCCGCCACCGCGGCCGACGAACTCGCCCAGGTCGAGCGCCTGTTCCGGGACCGCTGCCACCGCAACCACCTCGACTCGCCCCTGGACGCCGAGTGCCGCAGCTACGCCCGGCTCCTCGACGCCGTCAGCCGCTCGCCCGCCGCGGACACCCCCGACGACCTCTCCCGGCACCTCGCCACCTGCCACCGGTGCGCCGAGGCGGCCGCCTGCCTGCGGCTGCACGGCGGGGGACTGCCCGGCGCGCTGGCCGGCGGGGTGATCGGCTGGGGCGGCCTCGCCTATCTGGAACGCCGCCGCCGCGCCGCCGAGGCACGGCTCGGGGCCGGCCGCCCGGACCGGACCGACCCCGACGGCGGCCGCCCGGAGCCCGGCACGGACCGGACGCGCCTCGCCCGGCACGGACCGCCGGCCGCCGCCCTCCTGGTCTCCCTGATCGCGCTCGCGGTCTCCCTGATGCCGTTCGGCGGCACGGCCGACGAGGGCGCCGCGCCCCCGGACGCCGACCGGCAGCCGGTGGCCGGCCCCGGCTCCTCCCGGACCCCCGCCCCCACGGCCTCCCCGGACGCCCCCTCCCCGGAGCCGTCCGCCGGGCGCACCCCGGACCGCGGGGATCCCGGCCCCGACCCCGAACCGCAGGGCACCACCACCACCTCCACCACTGCCGCCGCGCCCGCGACCGGCGGACCGGCCGCCTGCCGGGTCGGCTACGACCTGGTCAACGAGTGGCCCGACGGCTTCCAGGCCACCGTCACCGTCACCACCCGCGACCCCCTCGACTCCTGGCGCGTCGGCTTCGCCTTCCCCGACGGCCAGCGGATCACCCGGATGTGGGACGCCTCGTCCGACCAGGACGGCCCCCGCGTCACCGCCACCGCCGCCGACTACAACAGGACGGTCGCCGCCGGCGGGAGGATCGCCTTCGGCTTCCTCGCGTCCCGCGACGGCGCCAACCGCCCCCCGTCCGGCTTCACGCTCAACGGCCGCACCTGCACGACCGCGTGACACGGGGGACCGGAAAAACAGGTTGACGGGCCGGGGCGTCCGCGGGCTACTGTGGCCCCGGATCACACGGTGGCCGTACGCCGCCGTACCGGACCGTTCGCGGAGTGAGGAGGTGTCGACCGATGGCTGTCATTGCGCCGGGCGCTGCCCGCATCCAGGAACCCATCACGTCCACCTCCGTGGCCACCGGCTGACCTCACCCTTTCCTGTCCGCGTACGCGGCCGCCGGGGCCACCCATCCGAAGGGTCACCCCCTTGAGTTCCCTCTCCACCTCCCCTTCCTCCGCGCTCGCCCCCTACGGCTGGGACGACGCCTGGGCGGACGCGTTCGCCCCCCACGACGCCGAAGGGCTGCTGCCGGGACGTGTCATCCGGGTCGACCGCGGCCAGTGCGACGTCGTCACCGCCGACGGCACCCTGCGCGCCGACACCGCCTTCGTCACCCCGCACGATCCCCTGCGGGTCGTCTGCACGGGCGACTGGGTCGCCGTCGATCCCGGCGGGAACCCGCGCTACGTGCGCGCGTACCTGCCGCGCCGTACCGCCTTCGTGCGCTCCACCTCCTCCAAGCGGTCCGAGGGGCAGGTCCTCGCCGCCAACGTCGACCACGCCGTCGTCGCCGTCTCCCTCGCCGTGGAACTCGAACTCGCCCGCATCGAGCGGTTCCTCGCGCTGGCGTGGGAGTCCGGGGCGCAGCCGGTGGTCGTCCTCACCAAGGCCGACCTGGTGCCGGACGCGGCGACCCGGGCCCACCTCGTGCAGGACGTGGAGACCAGCGCGCCGGGCGTGCCCGTCCTCACCGTCAGCGCGCAGGACGGGGAAGGGCTCGAGGTCCTCACCGCGATCGTGGCCGGCGGGACCTCGGTCCTGCTCGGGCAGTCCGGCGCGGGCAAGTCCACCCTGGCCAACGCCCTCCTCGGCGAGGACGTCATGGACGTCCGGGCCACCCGGGACGTCGACGGCAAGGGCCGCCACACCACCACGACCCGCAACCTGCTCACGCTGCCCGGCGGGGGAGTCCTCATCGACACCCCCGGCCTGCGGGGCGTCGGCCTGTGGGACGCCGGCAACGGCGTCGGCCAGGTGTTCGCCGAGATCGAGGAGCTCGCCGGGGACTGCCGGTTCCACGACTGCGCCCACGGGAGCGAGCCGGGCTGCGCGGTCCTCGACGCCGTCGAGACCGGTGAGCTGCCGCAGCGCCGCCTGGACAGCTACCGCAAGCTGCTCCGGGAGAACCAGTACATCGTCGCCAAGACCGACGCCCGGCTCCGTGCGGAGATCCGCAGGGACTGGAAGCGCAAGAACGCCATCGGCAGGGCGGCGCTGAGGGCCAAGCAGCAGGGCCACCCGCGCTGACGCACCTCCCTGTCCGATTTCCGCCAGCCGGGGCTCCCCGGCCGGCGGAGACTGGACGGTGTGAGGAACGAGGACAGCAGGTACGAGGCGGTGCGCAGCCGGGACGCCCGGTTCGACGGGGCGTTCTTCTTCGCCGTGGAGACGACCGGCATCTACTGCCGGCCCAGCTGCCCCGCCGTCACCCCGAAACGCCACAACGTGCGGTTCTTCCCGACCGCGGCCGCCGCGCAGCGCTCCGGGTTCCGCGCCTGCCGGCGCTGCCGCCCGGACGCCGTGCCCGGCTCCGCCGAGTGGAACGTGCGGGCCGACGTCGTCGGCCGGGCCGTGCGGCTGATCGCCGACGGCGTCGTCGACCGCGAGGGCGTCGCCGGACTCGCCGCCCGGCTCGGCTACAGCGCCCGCCAGGTGCAGCGCCAGCTCACCGGCGAGCTCGGGGCCGGGCCCGTCGCGCTCGCCCGCGCCCAGCGGGCGCACGCCGCGCGCGTGCTCCTGCAGACCACCGGGCTGCCGGTCACCGAGATCGCCTTCGCCGCCGGATTCGCCAGCGTGCGGCAGTTCAACGACACCGTGCGGGCCGTGTACGCCACCACCCCCAGCGGGCTGCGCGCCGCCGCGCCCCGCCGGGGCCGGGCCGCCGCACGGACCGCCACGCCGTCCGCCGGGATCCCCCTGCGGCTCGCCCACCGCGGTCCCTACCAGGCGGGACCCGTCTTCGACCTGCTGGCACGCGAGGCCGTCCCCGGCGTCGAGGACATGAGCGGCGCCCCGGGCGCCCGCACCTACCGGCGCACCCTGCGGCTGCCCCACGGCACGGGCATCGCCGCCGTGGAGGAACGCCCGCACACCGGGGCGGGCACCCGCCCCGGCGGCTGGCTCGACGCCCGCGTCCACCTCACCGACCTCCGCGACCTGACCACCGCCGTACAACGCCTGCGGCGGCTGTTCGACCTGGACGCCGACCCGTACGCCGTCGACGAACGCCTGGGAGCCGACCCCCGGCTCGCCCCGCTGGTCGCCGCCCGGCCCGGACTGCGCTCACCGGGGGCCGCCGACCCGGACGAACTGGCGGTGCGGGCGCTGGTGGGCCGCGACGAGGCCGCACGGCTGGTCCAGCGGTACGGCAAGCGGCTCGACGCCCCCTGCGGCACCCTCACCCACCTGTTCCCCGAAGCCGCCACCCTCGCCGGGGCGGAACCCGGCGGCACCGCGGGCGAGCTCACCGCCGCCCTCGCCGACGGCACCGTACGCCTCGGACCCGGCGCCGACCGGGACGAGGCCCGGGCCGCCCTGGCCGCCGTCCCCGGCCTCGACGCCCGTACGATCGCCGCGATCCGCACCCGTGCGCTCGGCGACCCGGACGTGGCCCCGCCCGGGCCCGGCGTTCCCGACAGCTGGCGCCCCTGGCGCTCGTACGCCCTGAACCACCTGCGTGCCGCAGGGGAGTTGGAGTGATGATGACCACCTACTGGACCCGTGTGGACAGCCCCGTCGGACCACTGCTGCTCACCGCGGCCCCGACCGGCGAGCTGACCTCGCTCTCCGTCCCCGGCCACAAGGGCGGGCACACCGTGCTCGACGACCGGCGGCACGACCCCGGACCGTTCCGCGAGGCCGAGCGGCAGCTCGCCGCGTACTTCGCCGGCGACCTCAAGGAGTTCCGGCTGGCCGTGAGCACCGCCGGCACCCCCTTCCGGGAGAAGGTGTGGGCCGCGCTCGACGACGTCCCCTACGGGGCGACCGTCTCCTACGGCGAGATCGCGGCCCGGATCGGCGCGCCCCGGGCCGCCGTACGGGCCGTCGGCGGAGCGATCGGCGCGAACCCGCTGCTCATCGTCCGCCCCTGCCACCGGGTGATCGGTGCCGACGGATCGCTGACCGGATACGCCGGCGGCCTGGAGCGCAAGGTCCGGCTGCTCACCCACGAGGGCGTGCTGCGGCCGTGAGCCGAGAGGGCCGGGAGGGCCGAAAGGGCCGGGGGGCTCAGCCCCAGAACACCGCGCCCAGCCACGCCGCCGTGATCAGCTGGCAGGTGAACAGCTCCGTCAGCACGCTCCAGCCGCCCGAGCGCATCGCCGTCCGCAGCGCCGCCACCGCCTCGCGGCGGCGGCCCAGCCGGAGCCGCTCACAGACGTAGACCCCGGCGAGGAAACCCGGGACCGCGCCCACCACCGGCAGCAGCACGAAGCCGGCGAGCGAGCCGCAGCCCGCGTACGCCAGCATCCGGCCGTCGTGGCCGTCCGCCCGCAGCCGGCGCGGCGGCAGCGCCCAGCGCACCACCTGGGACAGGAACAGCACGACGGTCGCCCCCACGCACACCCACCAGGCGACGGGCCGCGGATCCTTCAGCGCCCACCACAGGACCCCGGCCCACACCAGCCACGACCCGGGCACCCCCGGCAGCAGCACTCCGCACAGTCCGAGCAGGAGCACCAGTCCGGCGAGCAGGAGGTCCCACGCTCCCATCCCTCCAGGGTGCAGGAGGCCGGGGAGCGGCGCAGGACGGAACGTCCCGGCGGGCCCGTGCCGCACAGCCGTCCCACCGTTCAGCCGGCGGGCCGCCGCGCCGCGCCGCGGGGGCGGGGATTTTCCCGATGCCCCGTCTCCCTCCGGCCCGCGCGGTGGACAATCGGGGGCATGAGCCAGCAGGCGGGAAGGCCCACCGGCCCCGAGGACGACTGGTGGGGACAGCTGTACGACGACGCCACCGGCGACACGGGCCCGGCGCCGGCGCCCGATTCCCTGGACGTCATTGAATTGATCACTGGTCGCAAATGGAACATTTCCCAACTGACTGAAA
>NZ_JBEORT010000157.1:0-9416 GCF_040302425.1 Streptomyces sp. NPDC126497 | reverse complement strand
CCAGATGCACGGCCGAGCAGGCTTCACCCTGCTCCGCCACCGCATCCTCCTCGGATAGAGCCACCCTCTGTCACCACCGAATGTGAGACAGGGCCTTCTTTCCGGTGTCCCTTCCCGGCGTCTCTTCCCAGGGGGCAAGCGACCGCTTAGTATGCGATGGACCCGGTCCGGCGAACACGACGTTCACGCTCCCGTGGAGGCCCCGCATGCAGGCATGGCAAGTGCACGAGCTCGGCGAGCCGGGCGAGGTGATGCGCCTCGCGGAGGTGGCGCCGCCGGCGCCCGCCGACGGGCAGGTCCTGCTCAAGGTGCGCGCCGCCAACGTCAACTTCCCGGACGCCCTGATGTGCCGGGGCCAGTACCAGGTCAGGCCGCCGCTGCCGTTCACCCCGGGCGTGGAGATCTGCGGCGAGACCGAGGACGGGCGCCGCGTGATCGCCAACCCCGCGCTGCCCTGCGGCGGCTTCGCCGAGTACGCCGTCGCGGACGCCGCCGCGCTGCTGCCCGCGCCCGAGGCGCTGGACGACGCCGAGGCCGCCGCCCTGCACATCGGCTACCAGACCGGCTGGTTCGGCCTGCACCGCAGGGCCGGTCTGGAGGCGGGCGAGACCCTGCTCGTGCACGCCGCCGCGGGAGGGGTCGGCAGCGCGGCCGTGCAGCTCGGCAAGGCGGCGGGCGCCACCGTCATCGGCGTGGTCGGCGGTGCCGCGAAGGCGTCCGTCGCCCGCGAGCTGGGCTGCGACGTGGTGATCGACCGGCGCGAGCAGGACGTCGTCGCCGCCGTGAAGGAGGCCACCGGCGGCCGGGGTGCCGACGTGGTCTACGACCCCGTCGGCGGCCCGGCCTACGCCCAGTCCGCCAAGGCCGTCGCCTTCGAGGGCCGGATCGTCGTCGTCGGCTTCGCGAGCGGGACCGTCCCGAGCCCCGCCCTGAACCACGCCCTCGTCAAGAACTACGCGATCCTCGGCCTGCACTGGGGCCTGTACAACACCAGGAACCCCGAGCTGGTCCGGCACTGCCACGAACAGCTCACCGACCTCGCCGCGCGGGGCGCGATCAAGCCGCTGGTGAGCGAGCGGGTACCGCTCGCCGGTGCCGCCGACGCCGTGCAGCGGGTCGCGGACGGTGTCACCACCGGGCGCGTCGCCGTGCTGCCCTCGCCGGAGAACGGAGCAGCCGCATGACCGACGCCGCCGAACTGCGCCACCGCACGCAGGAGTTCCTGTCCGCACACCCGCCGGCCGACACGGAGCGCCTGGACTTCCTGCGCGCCCGCTTCGACGCCGGACTCGCCTGGGTGCACTTCCCCGAGGGGCTCGGCGGACTCGGTCTGCCGCGCTCGCTCCAGGCCGTCGTGGACGCCGAACTGGAGGCAGCCGGGGCCCCCGACAACGACCCGCGCCGCATCGGCATCGGCCTGGGCATGGCCGCGCCGACGATCCTCCAGTACGGCACCGAGGAGCAGAAGCAGCGCTTCCTGAAGCCCCTGTGGACCGGCGAGGAGGTCTGGTGCCAGCTCTTCAGCGAACCGGGCGCCGGCTCCGACCTGGCGGCGCTCGGCACCCGGGCCGTCCGGGAGGGCGAGCACTGGGTGGTGGACGGGCAGAAGGTGTGGACGTCCAGCGCCCACCTCGCCCGCTGGGCCATCCTCATCGCCCGCACCGACCCGGACGTGCCCAAGCACCGGGGCATCACCTACTTCGTCTGCGACATGACCGACCCCGGCGTCGAGGTGCGGCCACTGCGCCAGATCACCGGCGAGGCCGAGTTCAACGAGGTCTTCCTCACCGGCGTCCGCGTCCCCGACGCCCACCGGCTGGGCGGGGTCGGCGACGGCTGGCGGGTCGCGCAGACCACCCTGAACAACGAGCGCGTCGCCATCGGCGGCATGCGGCTGCCCCGCGAGGGCGGCATGATCGGCCCGGTCGCGAAGACCTGGCGCGAACGCCCCGAACTGCGCACCCACGACCTGCACCAGCGGCTGCTGACGCTCTGGGTCGAGGCGGAGGTCGCCCGGCTCACCGGAGAGCGTCTGCGCCAGCAGCTCGTCGCCGGCCAGCCCGGCCCCGAGGGCGCCGGCATGAAGCTGGGCTTCGCCCGCCTCAACCAGGAGATCAGCGGTCTGGAGGTGGAACTGAGGGGCGAGGAGGGCCTGCTCTACGACGACTGGACCATGCGCCGCCCCGAACTGGTCGACTTCACCGGCCGCGACGCCGGCTACCGCTACCTCCGTTCCAAGGGCAACAGCATCGAGGGCGGGACCAGCGAGGTCCTGCTGAACATCGTCGCCGAGCGCGTCCTGGGCCTGCCGGCCGAGCCGCGCACCGACAAGGACGTCGCGTGGAAGGACCTGGCCCGATGAGCGACCTGCTGTACTCGGAGGAGGAAGAGGCGCTGCGCGCCGCCGTCCGGGACCTGCTCACCGACCACTGCGACGCGGCGGGAGTGATCGCCCGCACCGAGTCGGACGCCCCGCACGACCTGTCCCTGTGGAAGACGCTCGCCGACGGCATGGGGCTCGCCGGTCTGCTGGTCCCCGAGGACCGGGGCGGCCAGGGCGCCACCCACCGCGAAGCCGCCGTCGTACTGGAGGAGTTGGGGGCCGCGGTCGCTCCCGTGCCGTATCTGACGAGCGCCATGGTGGCCACCGAGGCGCTGCTGGCCTGCGAGGACGGCGGCGACCTGCTCGCCGGCCTGGCGTCCGGGCGCCGGATCGGCGTCCTCGCCGTGGGCCTGCACACCGCTCCCGGCGCCGCGTTCGCCGCGGTACGGGTGGAGGGCGGGGCCCTGCACGGGGAGCTGTCCGGCATCGCGGACGCCGCCGTCGCCGACGTGCTGCTGGTGCCGGCCGACGACGGCGGGCTGTACGCGGTGGAGGCCGGCGCGGTCACCGTCACGCCGCAGGTCTCCCTGGACCTCACCCGTCCGGTGGCCCGGGTGGCCCTGGACGGCACGCCCGGGCACAGGCTGGGTGACGCGGGGACCGCCGTGCGCCGCGCCCTGCGGGCCGGCGCCGGACTGCTCGCCTCGGAGCAGCTCGGCCTCGCCGAGCGGTCGCTGACCGGGACGGTCCGCTACCTGAAGGACCGCAAGCAGTTCAACCGCCCCGTCGGCGGCTTCCAGGCGCTCAAGCACCGGCTCGCCCGGCTGTGGCTGGAGGTCGTCAACCTCCGCGCCGCCGCGCGGAACGCCGCCGACGCGCTCGCGACCGGCGAGGACACCGACGTGGCGGTCACCGTCGCCCAGGCCTACGCCGCTCCCGTCGCGGTCCGGGCCGCCGAGGAGGCGCTGCAACTGCACGGCGGCATCGGCATGACCTGGGAACACCCGGCGCACCTCCACCTCAAGCGCGCCAAGGCCGACTCGATCGCCTACGGTACGGCGGGCGCCCACCGTGAGGCGCTGGCGGAACTGGTCGACCTGAGAGCGCCCTGACCGGCCGGACGACGCGGAAGGGCCCGCCCCGACGGGGGCGGGCCCTTTTGCGCACCCGGCCCGGCCGAGGTGAACGACCGACGTCGGATCGGCCAACTCCCCGCACGGCCATGCTCCTCGGCCACCCGTGGACCCCATACTCTCCAGGGTCCCGTACGGCCCCTCCAGGGAGGCAGAGCATGGCCCTCACCACCCGTCGCAGAGCCCTCACCACCCTCGGCGCCGCCCTCGCCGGCACCGCCGCCCTCCCCGCGCCCCGGGCGTCGGCCGGCGAACGGGGGCGACACCCGCGCCCGTTGTGGCGGGCCCACGCCCACAACGACTACGAGCATCCCCGTCCCCTGCTCGACGCCCTCGACCACGGCTTCGGCAGCGTCGAGGCCGACGTCCACCTGGTCGGCGGCCAACTCCTCGTCGCCCACGACCCCGAGGACCTTGACCCGTCCCGCACCCTCGAGTCCCTCTACCTCGAACCGCTCGCCGCCCGGGTCCGCGCCCACCACGGCTCGGTGTACCGCGGACACCGCGGACCGCTCCAGCTGCTGATCGACATCAAGACCGAGGGCGCCGCCACCTACCTCGAACTCGACCGCCGTCTGCGCCGCCACCGGCACCTGTTCACCACCTACGCGCACGGCAGGGTGCTGCCGGGACCGGTGACCGCCGTCGTCTCCGGCGACCGCGCGGCCCGCGCCCCCATGGAGGCCCAGCGGGTGCGCCACGCCTTCTACGACGGCCGGCTCGCCGACCTCGGCGGCACCGCACCGGCCTCCTTCGTCCCGCTGATCAGCGACAACTGGACGCTCAACTTCACCTGGCGGGGCGTCGGCGCCTTCCCCGCCGCCGAGCGCAGGAAACTGCGCGACCTCGTGGGCACCGCCCACGCGCGCGGACAGCGGGTGCGGTTCTGGGCCACCCCCGACCAGCCGGGCCCCGCCCGCGACGCGCTCTGGGGCGAACTGGTGGCGGCGGACGTCGACCACCTCAACACCGACGACCTCGCGGGGCTCGCGTCCTTCCTCCACGCCTGCCGGAAGGCGTGACACCACACGTTCGGAGGACAGGTCAGCCGCCCGGACGAACCCTCCGCTACGCCACACTTGCGGCCGAACGCCGCGAAACGGATGTGGCGTAGGAGGTTGACGATGGCCATTTCCATCTCTGTGGTGCTGCTGCTCTCGGTCCTTGCGGTGATCTTCCTGCGCAACGGAGGGCTGAAGATCTCCCACGCGCTGGTCTGTCTGCTGCTCGGTTTCTATCTGGCCGGCACGAGCATCGCGCCCACGATCCACAGCGGCCTCACGGCGACCACCGACATCGTCGGCGGTCTGCGGCCGTGAGGCCGCCGGTGCCGGCCGCGGGTCAGCGCTCGGCCACCGCGTCGCGCGGCAGCACGGTGACGCGGCGGAAGTTGCACCCGGCCGGCGCCGGCGGCGCGGACGGGGGCCCGTCCTGGTGCGCCTTGAGGGCGACGCTCACCAGACCGAGCAGCAGGTCCACGTCGGTGGCGCAGTCCAGATGCACCGTCACCCAGCACGAGTCCGGCACCAGTCGTATCGCGCTGGACCCGCCCAGGTCGTAGTGGAAGCGCTGGATGGCGCGACGGGTGAGGTGGAGGTCCACGTCCCGCGCGGAGTGGAAGTGGACGATCTCGTCACGGGGGGTGCGGAGGGCCCGCCCGGTACCGCAACCGGCCGGACAGGCCGTGAGATCGGTCCAGGTGAGCAGTCGTTCCATGGCTCGCTGCGCCGGTGTCATGCCCCCATCGTTGCCTGCTCAACGTCCGGCCACCAGATGTTGGGCGATTCGTCACCGGGCGGCGACGCCGCGGGCGGGACGCGGCCGGTTGCGCGTCAGGTCCGTTCGGCCACCGCCGCCGGGTCGTCCAGCACTCCCCTGACCACCGAGTGCGCCGCGCCCAGCAGGGGGCCCTCGGGGCCCAGCGGGGACACGGAGACGGGGCAGGGCGGTCCCGCGGTGCGGCGGGCCAGTTCGGAGCGGAGCGACGGCAGCAGCCAGGGGGCGAGGCCGGACAGGGCTCCGCCCAGCACCACGCTCTCGGGGTCCAGCAGGTTGACCGCCCCGGTCAGCGCGATCCCGAGCGCCGTTCCCGCGTCCTCCAGGGCGCGCCGTACGTCCGTGTCGCCCTGCCCGGCGCGGCCCGCGAGGAGGCCGACGCGGTCCTCGCCCGGCTCCAGCCCGGCCGCGCGCAGCACCGCCTCCTCGCCGGCGTACTGCTCCAGACAGCCCCGTCCGCCGCAGGCGCACTCCGGTCCGTCGGGCCGTACGGGTACGTGGCCCAGCTCGCCGGCGAAGCCGCGGTTCCCGTGCAGCAGCCGCCCGTCCACGACCACCGCGGCGCCGATGCCGATCTCGGCGGACACATGGAGGAAGTCGCGCGGGGCGTCCTCGCCGAGCCACAGTTCGGCCAGCGCGCCGAAGTTGGCCTCGTTGGCCACGGTGAGCGGCAGGCCCGCCGGGAGCAGGGCGCCGAGGTCCGTGTCGAGCCAGCCGAGGTTCGGCGCGCGCACCACGGTCCGGGCGTCGCGCGCGACCAGACCCGGTACGGCCACGGCGAGCCCCGCCGGCCACAGGCCCTCGTGCTCCGCCTCGGCGACGACCCGCTCCACCAGCTCGGTGAGCTGCCCGAGCACCGGCCCGGGGGAGCGGCCGCGGTTCGGGACGTGCCGCACCGCGCGTGACCGGACCCGTCCGCGCAGGTCGACCGCGCAGACCGCGAGGTGATCGACGCCGACCTCGGCGCCGATCCCCGCGGGGCCGCGTCCGCTGACGGCGAGCGCCGAGCCGGGACGGCCCACACGGCCGGGACGTTCGGGACCCAGCTCCTCCAGCAGGCCCGAGCGGATGAGCTCGTCGACCAGCGTGGACACCGCCGCACGGGTCAGGCCGATGCGGGAGGCGACGGCGGCCCGGGACAGCGGGCCCTCGGCGCTGACGGTGTGCATCACCCGCGAGAGGTTGCGGCGGCGCATGCCCTGCTGGGTGTCGGGCAGCGTGCGCCCCGGGCCGACCGGGCGGGCCTTGTGCGGCGGTGCGCTCATTCCTCCGTCGTTCCTCGGTCTCTGCGGTCGCCGGTGCGCCGACGACCGCTACGGCTGGTCGGCCCGCCGGCCGGTGCCGGCGGGCCCGTGCCCGCCGGTCGGCGCCGGGGGGCGGGCACGGCCCCGTCGGCGCCGTGCCGGTGGGTGCCGTCAGCCGGCGGTCGTGCCGCGGTCCAGCAGCGGGGCCGCGTCGGAGAGTACCCCGGCCAGCCTGGCCAGCGTCTCCTCGTCCCGCTCCACGGCCTCCAGCACCGGGCCCGCCGCCGTGTCCCAGCGCCGGGCGACCGCGGCCGGGTCCTCCCCGGTGAGCAGTCCGGCCGCCTGGGCCGCCGCGCCGAGCGCGACCAGTTCCTTGGCGCGGGGCACCTGCACCGGCCGTCCCGACAGCCGCCGCACGGTCTGCTGCCAGGCGGTGCCCCGGGCGCCGCCGCCGATCAGCAGCAGGGGCGCCGAGGGGTCGGCGTCCTCGTCGAGGACGAGGTCGAGGGCGGCCAGCAGGGAGTACACGGCGCCGTCGTAGGCGGCCTGGAGCAGCTGGCCGCCGGTGGTGTCGTGGCGCAGCCCGTGCAGCAGGCCGGAGGAGTGGGGGAGGTTCGGGGTGCGCTCGCCGTCCAGGAAGGGCAGCAGCGTGACGCCGGCTCCGGGTTCGACGGCCTCGCGGTCCAGGCCCAGCAGGGCCGCGACCCGGTCCACGGCCAGCGTGCAGTTGAGCGTGCAGGCCAGCGGCAGCCAGTCGCCGCGCGCGTCGGCGAACCCCGCCACCGTGCCGGTCGGATCGGCCGGCCTGCGCTGCGTCACCGCGTACACGGTGCCCGAGGTGCCGAGGCTCATCACCGGCGTGCCGGGACGCACTCCGAGGCCCAGCGCGGCGGCGGCGTTGTCGCCGGTGCCGCACGCCACCAGGGTGCCCTTGGAGAACGGCAGGTCGTGGCCGTCGCGCACGGTCCCCGCGACCTCGCCGGGACGCACCACCCGGGGCAGCAGCGCCGGGTCGAGGCCCACGTGCGCGAGGATCTCCTCGTCGTACGCCTCCGTCCCCGAAGCCCACCAGCCGGTCCCCGAGGCGTCGCCGCGGTCGGTCGTGCCCTGCCCGGTGAGCCGCTCGGTGAGGTAGTCGTGGGGGAGCCGGACCGCCTTGGTGGCGCGCACCGCGTCCGGCTCGTGTTCGGCCAGCCAGGCCCACTTGGTGACCGTGAAGGAGGCGGTCGGCACGCTTCCGGTGCGCTCGGCCCAGAACTTCGCGCCGCCCAGCTCCTCGACCAGCCGGCGGCCCTGCGGCGCGGAACGCACGTCGTTCCACAGCAGCGCCGGGCGGACCGGCTCCCCGTGCCCGTCCAGGGTGACCAGGCCGTGCTGCTGCCCGCCGATGGACACCGCGGCCGCCTCGTGCGCCGCCTCGCCGCACTGGCGCAGCGCCTCGCCCAGGGCGTCCCACCACTGGCGCGGATCGCTCTCCCGGCCCGCCCCCGAGGTCACCGTGTGCGGGGCCTGGCCGCTCGCGACGATCCGGCCGGTGGCCACGTCGACGACCAGGGCCTTGGTGGACTGGGTGGATGTGTCCACGCCGACGACGAGCGGACCCTCGGCTGCTGACATCGGTCTCTCCCTCTTCCGCACCCGGTGCGGGTGTGTCTCTTCCCAGAAATGTTCCTGCATACTAATTTGTAAACCGCCATGACGAAATAGTCTCAGCGAGCAAGGAGCCGCGGCATGAACTACCAGCCCACCCCCGAGGACAAGTTCACCTTCGGACTGTGGACCGTCGGCTGGCAGGGACGGGACCCCTTCGGCGACGCCACGCGGCGCGCCCTCGACCCGGCCGAGTCGGTGCGGCGCCTGGCCGAGCTGGGCGCCCACGGCGTCACGTTCCACGACGACGACCTGATCCCCTTCGGCGCGAGCGACAGCGAGCGCGAGGAGCACATCAAGCGCTTCCGGCAGGCGCTGGACGACACCGGCATGAAGGTGCCGATGGCCACCACCAACCTGTTCACCCACCCGGTGTTCAAGGACGGCGGCTTCACCGCGAACGACCGCGACGTGCGCCGCTACGCGCTGCGCAAGACCATCCGCAACATCGACCTCGCGGTCGAGCTCGGCGCCGAGACCTACGTGGCCTGGGGCGGCCGCGAGGGTGCCGAGTCCGGCGGCGCCAAGGACGTGCGGGACGCCCTCGACCGCATGAAGGAGGCCTTCGACCTGCTCGGCGAGTACGTCACCTCCCAGGGCTACGACATCCGCTTCGCCATCGAGCCCAAGCCGAACGAGCCGCGCGGCGACATCCTGCTGCCCACCATCGGCCACGCCCTGGCGTTCATCGAGCGCCTGGAGCGCCCGGAGCTGTACGGCGTCAACCCGGAGGTCGGCCACGAGCAGATGGCCGGGCTGAACTTCCCGCACGGCATCGCGCAGGCGCTGTGGGCGGGCAAGCTCTTCCACATCGACCTCAACGGCCAGTCCGGCATCAAGTACGACCAGGACCTCCGCTTCGGCGCGGGTGACCTGCGGGCCGCCTTCTGGCTGGTGGACCTGCTGGAGTCGGCCGGTTACGAGGGCCCGCGGCACTTCGACTTCAAGCCGCCGCGGACCGAGGACTTCGACGGCGTGTGGGCCTCGGCGGCCGGCTGCATGCGCAACTACCTGATGCTCAAGGAGCGCGCGGCCGCGTTCCGCGCCGACCCGGAGGTGCAGGAGGCGCTGCGCGCGGCCCGGCTGGACCAGCTGGCCCAGCCCACGGCGGCCGACGGCCTCCAGGCCCTGCTCGACGACCGCTCCGCCTTCGAGGACTTCGACGTCGACGAGGCCGCCGCGCGGGGCATGGCCTTCGAGCGCCTCGACCAGCTGGCGATGGACCACCTGCTGGGCGCCCGGGGCTGAGCCCCGGCCGCGGGGGCGCGGCCGTCCCGGCCCTGCCACGGG
>NZ_JBEORT010000156.1:0-9479 GCF_040302425.1 Streptomyces sp. NPDC126497 | reverse complement strand
CGAGCGGCGCCGGGCGGACCGCGGCCAAGGGGGTCGAGGCGGGCCGCCGCGCGGTCGTCGCCACCACGGGCCAGGTCGCCGCCGGCGCCAAGACGGCCTGGACGGTCATCGCCAACCGCAGGCTCGTCGCCGCCGGCGCCGCGGCCGGTCTGACCGCGCTGACCGCCGCCTCCTACGCGGTGGGCAGGCGTGCCGAACGCCACACCCACGGCCCCCTCACCCGGATGACCGGCGGCCGGATCTGACGACGGGGAGCCGGGGCGGGACGGTGCGGAGCCGGGCCCCACTCGCGCGGCGCGGCCCCGAAGAGGAAAGATGTCTCCGCAAGCGAGGAACCAACCCATGCGGAGGAGTGGGCACATGCAGCACGAGCGAGCGGGCGGCCCGGCCGGCCCCGAGGACCTCGTCGACGTCGCTCGGCTGGTCACGGCGTACTACGCACTGCGTCCCGACCCCGGGGAGCCGGGGCAGCGCGTCGCCTTCGGGACGTCGGGGCACCGCGGTTCGTCCCTGACGGCCTCGTTCAACGAGGACCACATCGCCGCGACCAGCCAGGCCATCTGCGAGTACCGGGCCGGCCGGGGCACCGACGGCCCGCTCTTCCTCGGCGCCGACACCCACGCGCTGTCCGAGCCCGCGCGGGTCACCGCCCTGGAGGTGTTCGCGGCCAACGGGGTCACGGTGCTCATCGACGACGCCGACGGCTACACCCCGACCCCGGCGGTCTCGCACGCGATCCTCACCCACAACCGGGGCCGCACCACGGGCCTCGCGGACGGCGTCGTCGTCACGCCCTCGCACAACCCGCCGGCCGACGGCGGGTTCAAGTACAACCCGCCCAGCGGCGGTCCCGCGGGCTCGGACGCCACCGGATGGATCCAGGACCGGGCCAACGACATCATCCGGGGCGGCCTCAAGGACGTCCGCCGCATCCCGTACGCCCGTGCCCTCACCGCCCCCGGCACCGGCCGCCACGACTTCCTCGGCGCCTACGTCGCGGACCTGCCCAACGTGCTGGACCTGGACGCGATCCGCGCGGCCGGCGTGCGGATCGGCGCCGACCCGCTGGGCGGGGCGTCCGTCGCCTACTGGGGCCGGATCGCCGAGGAGCACCGCCTCGACCTCACGGTGGTCAACCCGCTCACCGACCCCACCTGGCGCTTCATGACGCTGGACTGGGACGGGAAGATCCGGATGGACTGCTCCTCGCCGCACGCCATGGCGTCCCTCATCGGGCAGCGCGACCGCTTCGACATCGCCACCGGCAACGACGCCGACGCCGACCGGCACGGCATCGTCACCCCGGACGCCGGGCTGATGAACCCCAACCACTACCTCGCCACGGCGATCGGCTACCTCTACGCGCACCGCGAGCAGTGGCCGTCCGCGGCCGGCGTCGGCAAGACCCTGGTGTCCTCCGCGATGATCGACCGGGTCGCCGCCGACCTGAAGCGCGAACTGGTCGAGGTGCCCGTCGGGTTCAAGTGGTTCGTGGACGGACTCGTCGACGGCGGCCTCGGCTTCGGGGGCGAGGAGTCGGCCGGCGCCTCCTTCCTGCGCCGGGACGGCTCGGTGTGGACCACCGACAAGGACGGCATCGTCCTGGCCCTGCTCGCCTCCGAGATCACGGCCGTCACCGGCAGGACGCCCTCCGCGCACTACGCCGAGCTCACCTCCCGCTTCGGCGAGCCCGCCTACGAGCGGATCGACGCCCCGGCGACCCGTGAGGAGAAGGCCCGCCTCGCGAAGCTGTCCCCCGCCCAGGTCACCGCGGACACCCTGGCCGGGGAGGCGGTCACCGCGGTGCTCACCGAGGCACCGGGCAACGGCGCGCCCATCGGCGGCATCAAGGTCACCACGGACAGCGCCTGGTTCGCCGCCCGGCCCTCCGGCACCGAGGACGTCTACAAGATCTACGCCGAGTCGTTCCGGGGCGCCGACCACCTCCGCCGGGTGCAGGAGGAGGCCAAGGCCGTGGTCCTCGCGGCGCTGGGCGACTGAGCCGCGCCTTTCGGGGACGCGTCCCGGCCGCCCGTCACGGCGGCCGGGACCCGTCAGCCGGCCCGGACACCGGGGGCGGACGGGGAGGGGGAGAGGAGTTCCGGCGGCAGGGACGCCGCCGTGGGCAGCTCCGCCGGCGCCTCCTCCGACTGCTGCAGAACGGTGTCGCCGGGCCCCGCGTCCGGTGCGCCCGCACCGGTGGACACCTGCGACCACGCGCCCAGTGCCAGGGCGATCGCGACGGCCGTGCCCACCACGCGGCCGACCCGGCGCGTCCTGGCCCGTCCGTCCATCTCCCGCCAGGACGGCCCCTCCCACGGATCGTCCGGATGCCACGGCTCGCCGACGGTCCCGGCGTCGGGGTCCTTCCGCGGCGCACCTTCGCCGGCGCCCGGCCGGGCCCGCTGCAGCGCGGAGGGCTCCCGGGGGGCGGTGGCCCGGATGGCGCGCTCGTTGTCGGTGAGGAACCGCTGCCAGACGTCCTCGGGCAGCGCGGGCGCGCCGTCCCGCTCCTCCGGCGTTCCGCCGCCGTCCGGCCTCTGCGCGGTCACGTCCGTCCATTCCTCTCGGGGATCCCGCCAGGATCATTCCACAGCGGGAAAACGGAAGAACAGCGGCTCGTGGAACCGGACATACGGCTGACGCGGTGCCGCCCGCCCCCGCGCCGGCGGGCGCTCCGCCGCGTTCCACGGGGCCGGCGGCGAGCCTTCCGCCGCGGCCCGCGGCCGTGCCCGCCCGGGTGGCGACCGGCGGCCGGTGGCCCGCCGCCGACGGCCGCGTCCGCGTGTTAGGTTCGCCGGGAAAGACGACCGCGGACGGCCGGCGCGTCCACGCACCCGGGACGGTGACACCTCATGACGTCAGCAGACGGCGCCTCCGGGGAGGACGTCCCGCTCCCGCGGATCCTGTGCGACACGGCCGCGCTCACCGCCCTCGACGACGGGTCCGCCGGCGCCCTGTGGCGGCTCGCGGAGCCGGGCCGGCAGCTCGACGCCAACGTCGTGCGCATCCCGCCCGGACAGGGGGTCGGCACCCATCGCGAACCCGACCTCGACGTCCTCCTCCTCGTCCTCGCCGGCCACGGCACCCTGACCGCCCCCGACGGTCCCCGCACCCTCGCCGCGGGTGCCCTGACCTGGCTGCCGCACGGCTCCGTCCGAAGCCTCACCGCCGGCCCCGAGGGCCTGACCTACCTCACCGTCCACCGTCGCCGGCCCGGCATGGGCATCCGGCGCCGGGACCCGGCCGCCGGGGCCTGACCCGGGCTCACCGGCCGGCGGAGCCGTCCGTGCCGAGCGCGTCGAGCAGTGCGCGGGCCTGCTCCACGCGTGTCGGGTGGACCTCGATGTCCCGGTAGACGTCCAGCGCCTGTTCCAGCGCCCGTCGCGCGGCGCTCCGGTCACCCAGGGCCTCGTGCGCCCGGGCGAGGTGCACCAGGGCTTCCGCCTCGTTGAAGCGGTGCCCCAGCGCGCGGTGGAGTTCCAGGGCGCGCCGGTGGCACGAGAGGGACTGGGAGTGCTCCCCGAGCTGCTGGTAGGCGTAGCCGAGCGTGTCCAGGGTGTCGGACTGCCCGCGCAGGTCGCCCAGCTCCCCCTGGATGGCCATGGCCCGCTCGCAGTGGACCACGGCCGCCCGGTGGTCGCCCTGCTGCGCGTAGTCCCAGGCCACGGCGTTCAGGGCCCGTGCCAGCCCCGCCCGGTGTCCCAGTCCGGTGAACAGTTCCACCGCCCGCCGGTCGTGGCGCAACGCCGCCGACCGGTCGCCCGTGTGCTCGTGGAGCCAGCCGAGAGCCAGCTGGGTGTGGGCCTCGGACAGGGCCTGGCCGTCCTGGCGGGCCAGGGACAGCGCCTCGGTCAGCCTCCGGTGCGCCGTCCCGTGGTCCCCCGCCTCGGTGCGCTCCCAGGCGAGTGCGCGCAGCGACTCGGCCTGGGCGGCCGTGTCACCGAGACGGGCCGCGGCCGCCAGCGCCGCGGTGTGGACGGCCGCGACGTCGCTCCACCGCCCCTTCCGGGTCAGAAACGTCGACAGGGTCCAGGCCAGTTGCCAGACATGGGCGTCGTGACCGTGGCGCACGGCCTGGTGCACGGCGGCGACCAGCGCCGGCTGCTCCCGGGTGAACCACGCCATGGCCCGGTCGTGGGTGGTGAGTTCCTCCGGCCGCGAGCCGTCGACGGGCGGCGGCAGGCGAACGGGATCCCGGTGCGGGTGCAGGGCGCGGTCGGCCGACCAGGCGGTGTGCAGATAGTGGTCGAGGACGCGGACACGGGCCGCCCGGCCCTCCGCGGCGTCCGCGGAGCCGGCCACCTCGAGGGCGTACGTGCGCAGCAGGTCGTGCCAGGCGAAACGGCCGGGGGCGGGCTCCTGGAGGAGGTGGGCGGACCGGAGCCGGTCCAGCGCCCGGCGTGTCCCCGCCGGGTCGAGGCCGGTGAGGGCGCAGGCCGCCGGCCGCGCGACGTCGGGGCCGGGGGCCTGGGCGAGCTGGCGGAACACCCGGGCGGTGTCCGGGGCGAGGGCGCGGTAGGAGGAGGCGAGGACGGTCCGCACGTCGGTGCTGCCCCCACCGGTGCCCAGGGCGTCGAGACGGGTGCTGTGCTCGCGCAGCTCCTCGGTCAGGCCGGTGAGGGTGCACACCGGGTTGGTGGTGATCCGCGCGGCCGCGACGCTGAGCGCCAGGGGCAGGCCGGCGCACTGGTCCACCAGCGCGGCGGCGGCCTCGGGCTCCGCGGCGATCCGTTCGGCGCCGAGCCGCCCGGTCAGCAGCTCGCGTGCCGTGGTGGGGTCGAACCCGCCGACCGCCAGATGGGTGACCTGGTGCGACGCCGCCAGCCCGGTGAGCCGGTCACGGCTGCTGATCAGGACCGTGCAGGCGGGCGTGCCCGGCAGCAACGGCAGGACCTGCTCGTCGTCCCGGACGTTGTCCAGGACGACGAGCATCCGACGGTCCGCCAGGAGGCTGCGGTACAGGGCCGTCCGGGCGTCGGGGGCGGACGGTATCCGGCCGGGCGTGACGCCGAGGGCGTCCAGGAAGCCGTGGATCACGTCGAAGGGATCCGCGGGGGCCCCGGCGGGCGTGAAGCCGCGGAGGTCGGCGAAGAGCTGCCCGTCGGGGAACTGCTGCTGCCGGCTGTGCGCCCAGCGCAGCGCGAGCCAGGTCTTGCCGACCCCGCCGGGACCGCAGATCACCGACACGGGCATGGCGGCGTGCGGCCGGTCCTGGGGCGCGAACAGCTTGTCCAGGACGGAGAGTTCCGCGTCACGGCCCACGAAGTACGAGGGCGGGGCGGGTAACTGGCGGGGCACCGGGGGCGTCGCCGCGCCCGTCGCGGGACGCTGCGGGGGGACGGCGGGAGGGGCCAGCGCCGGGTCGTCGGCGAGGACCTGCCGGTGGAGGGCGCGCAGCCGGGGGCCCGGGTCGGTGCCCAGCTCGCGCGAGAGCCGCCGCCGGATGTCCTCGTAGCAGGCGAGGGCGTCGGCGGCGCGACCGGTGCGGTACAGGGCGGTCATGAGCTGTCCGGCCAGACGCTCGTCCAGCGGGTGCTCGCGGGCGCGCACGGTGAGTTCGGGCAGCAGCTCACCGTGGTGACCCAGGCGTGAGCGGACGTCGACGTGGTCCAGCTCGGCCGAGAACCGCTCGCGCTCCAGCGTCCGGCGCAGGTCGGAGAACCACGGCACGTCCACGGTGGCGAACGGCTCCCCCCGCCACAGCCCCAGCGCCCGTCCCCCCAGGGCCGCCGCCCGGACGTCGTCGGTCTCCCGGGCGCGCACCACCAGGTCCCGGAACAGATGGAGGTCCACGGACAGCGGGTCCGCCTCCAGCACATAGCCCCCGGGGCGCCGCGAGATGGTCACCCCCGGGGCCGTCCGCAGAGCCCGGCGCAGTCGGGACAGGTACCCGTACAGGGTTTCCCTGACCCGCTGCGGCGCCCGCTCGCCCCACACCCGGTCGATGAGCGCGTCCACCGGGACCGCACGGTTGACGTCCACCAGCAGAGCGGCCAGCACGCACCGCTGCCGCATGTGTCCCACGTCCACCGGGCGTCCCCCGACACGCGCCTCGATCGTGCCGAGCAGACCGAACTCCGCCACCATCCGTCCCCCTCCGTCACGTTCACGTTAGTCACCCGGCGCCCCGCCCACCAGGCGATTCAAGGTCTCCCCAAGGTTCGTCCCCGGCCAGGGGGGCAAGGTCGACCCGACGGCCGGGCAGCGGGGGCCGCCGTGTCCTGACATACCGTCACGGCACCCGCACCCGGCCGACGGGGGAACACGGGGGGCCGTTCCCGCGGTGGGCGTCCTCGACGGCCCACCGCCGGAACGGCGCGTCGTCCCGCGCCCCCGGAGCGACCGTGGCCACAAACTGATAACAGCGGACAACTCCTGAACGCATTATGCGGTCTAGACCGCCATGAAGATCTCTTTCCTGATCCACAACGCCTATGGGATCGGAGGCACGATCACCACCACGTTCAACCTGGCGGGCGCGCTGGCCGAACGGCACGACGTGGAGATCGTCTCGGTGCTGCGGCACCGGGAGCACCCGAACCTCGCTCCGCACCCCGGGGTGCGGCTGCGGGCGCTGGTGGATCTGCGGCGGGAGAAGGACCACCCCCTGTACGGCAGGCCCGCCAAGGTGTTTCCCGCCGCCGAGTACCGTCACCACCAGTACAGCGAACTGACGGACCAGCGGATCGCGGAGTGCCTGGCGGACATCGACGCCGACGTCGTCATCGGCACCCGGCCGGGGCTCAACGTGCACCTCGCCCTCCAGGCCCCCGAGCGCGTCCTGCGCGTCGGCCAGGAGCACCTCACCCTCGACAACCATCCGCCCGGGCTGCGCACCGCGCTGCGCCGCGCCTACCGACGGCTGGACGTGCTCACCACCGTCACGGAGGCGGACGCCGACTCCTACCGGCGCAAGATGCGGCTGCCCGGGGTGCGGGTGGAGGCCCTCCCGAACAGCGTCCCCGACCCCGTGCTCCCCACCGCCGACGGCACCGCCAGGGTCGTGGTGGCGGCCGGCCGGCTGGTCCCCGTCAAGCGGTTCGACCTGATCATCGAGGCGTTCGCCCGCGTGGTCGCCGAACGTCCCGACTGGCAGCTGCGCATCTACGGCAAGGGCGAGGAACAGGACCGGCTGCGCGCCCTGATCGAGACGCTCGGCCTGTGGAACAACGTCTTCCTCATGGGCGCGGTGACGCCCATGGAGGCCGAGTGGGTCAAGGGGTCGATCGGTGTGGCCGCGTCGAACTTCGAGCCGTTCGGCATGACCCTCGTCGAGGCGATGCGCTGCGGACTGCCCTTCGTGAGCACCGACTGCCCCTACGGACCCGGTGAGATCATCAAGGACGGCGAGGACGGCCGGCTGGTGCCGGTCGGGGACGGCGCCGCCCTCGCCGCGGCCCTCCTCGAGCTGGTGCGCGACGACGAGCGCCGCCGCCGCATGGGCGAGGCGGCCGTGGCCAACGCCCGCCGGTTCGCCCCCGGCCCGGTCGTGGCCCAGGCCGAACGCCTGTTCAAGGAGGCGCTCGAGGCCCGGGGCGCCCGGCGCGCCGCCCCGGAGCACGGCGGAATGCAGCACGCCCTCGTCAGCCAGGGCCACGCCGCCCGCGACCTCGCCCGCGCCGCCGCGTCGAGCGCGCTGCGCACCGTACGGAAGGGACGCCGATGAGCACGGCCCCGCGCACCCACTGTTCCCTCGACTCCGACGGCCGGATCACCTTCCGCCTGCGGCCGCCGTCGGCCGAGCGCCCCCGGCTGCTGCTGGTGCTGCGCCCGAAGAAGGGCCGGCCCGAGGAGACGACCCACACCCTCGACCTCGAACCCCACGGCGACGACGGCGCGTTCCGCGCCGTGCTGGAACCGCTGCCCCGGCTCGCGGAGGGCCGCTGGGACACGTATCTGCTGAGCGGCCCGGACGACGGCCGGGAACGGCTGCGGCCCGGCCTGCGGGACCTGCGGGCGCTCGTCGACGGAGGTCCGCCCGACCGGCCGTCACCGGTGGCCGTCCGGGTGCCGTACGCCACCAAGGACGGCTTCCTCGCGGTACGGGCCTGGCTGCGCACCGCCCACGCGGAGGCCGGCCCCGTCGACATCGCCGACGGGACGATGACGGTCCACGCCCGGCTGCACGGCGCACGCCTCGGGGAAGGGGCCGAGGCGGTGCTGCGGCTGAGAGGCGCCAAGGACACGGTCCGCGCCTTCCCGGCGCGGACCGCGCGGGACGGCGGCTTCTCCTTCACCGTCGCCTACGAGGAACTCACGTCCTCCGGCAGTCAGGTCTGGGACGTCTTCCTCCGCCCCGCCGCCGACGCGCCGCAGGCCCGGGTCGGCCGGCTCCTCGACGACGTGGCGGACCGCAAGGCGGTGTTCGTGTATCCGCGGGTCACCGTGGGCGGATCCGCGGTGCGCCCTTATTACACCGTCGACAACGACCTCGCCGTCGAGGTGACCACTCCCGGCTGAGCGGCCGCACCGGCCGTACGGCCGCTGGTACGCCGGCAGCCTGCCGTACGCGGTGCTCGGCGCCGCCCTCGCCGCGCTGGTGAGCGTCGCCCGCGGCTACGCCTTCGACAAGTACCGCTTCCGGCACGAGGAGAAGCTGCTCGGCCCGGTCCTGGCGGCCGTCATGGTGCCGCGGACGGTGCTCGCACTGCCGCTGTACCTGATGGCCTCCGGGACCGGCCTGGTCAACACCTTCCGGGTGCTGTTCGACCCGTTCGGCGTGCACCTCGGCCGTGTCTTCAGCCGGGGCCACGTGCCCGACGAGGTGCTGGAGGCGGCGCGGGTGGACGGGGCGGGCGAACCGACCGCGTACGTCCGGGTGGCGCTCGGGATGCCCGGCCCCGGCCTGGTCACCGTCTTCCTGTTCCAGCTGACCGCGATGCCGCCGCGCCCCTGCCGGAGGCCGTCGAAGAGGTCCGGGTGGACGACGGGACGGCCGAGGTCGTCCGGGCCGGCGGTACGGCCCGCACCCGGATCGCCTTCGAGCCGGTGGAGGTGGGTCACACGGAGCGGTGAGCGGCCGACGCGGGGTCAGGACATCGCGTCCTCCCCGGCCTTCGTGGCCTGCGCGGCGCCGTCGGGCGCGGTGTAGAAGACCGACGAGCCCTGCTTGGTGCGCTGGGCCTGGTTGCGGGCGACGAGGCCCTCCAAAGTGCTGCGCACCACCGTGGTCTTGACGGTGCGCCCGGGGTGGGCCCGCCCGAGCGCGTCGGCGACCTCCGCCGCCGAGCGGGGCTCGCTCTGCTCACCCAGGTGCCGGCGGACGAGCTCGACCAGCTTGGGCCCGTCCGTCCCGGGTGCCTCCGTCCTCGCGGCGGACGGCCTGCGCGCGGACCGCCCCGACGTGGCGGACTTCCCGGACGCGGTGCGCGCGGCCGGCTTCCTCGTCCGCTTCGGCTTCCGCGTCCCCGACGCGGCGGCCGTGCCGGCGCCCGCCTTCCCCCGCGGCGGCCGCCCGGGCGCCCCACCCCGCGCCG
>NZ_JBEORT010000155.1:0-9811 GCF_040302425.1 Streptomyces sp. NPDC126497 | reverse complement strand
CCGCTCCCCGAGCGCGGCGCGCCGGGCGGCGTCGCCCCGCGCGTCCTGCTCGTCGAAGTGCCGCCGCAGCGGGCTGGGGGCCAGGTGGTACTCGAGCTTCCGCTGCGCTTCAGCCACCTAAGGGCGCTGCGCGCCCTGAAGGCCGGCCCCGCTGCGCGGGACGGCCAACGGGCCTTCGGCCCGGGCAGCAAGAAGGAAAGGGGGGTGCTCGAGGGGGTGTTGCTGGTTGATGCCCAGAGTCGTGCCGGGGCTCGGCTCGCTCAGCTGCCGCGTGGTTCTGCTTGCCTCCTGGCCCGGCTCGCCCCCCGCTGGGCCACCACGTTAACCACGGCCACAAGGACAGCGAAGACAAGCGCGTCGGACCACGTCCTGCCCGTAATGGCGCGCCACACCACTGCGGCCGCCCCGTAGGCGAAAAGCCACACGGCCACAGCAACCGTCCAGCGCACTCATCGCCGAGACCACCACTGGGCCAGCCGCTCCCGTACTTGCATGCCAACCGGCTACTCCAGAACAGCCAACGCGCGCCGTACTGGGGCCCGACCGGAGGGTGGTGGTGGGTCAGGCGTGCGCGTGGCGTGGTGCAGTGGCCTTGCGCGGGGCGGCGTGGTGCGCGGGACGGCGCGAGCCTGCGGCCTGGAGACGCTGCAGCCACAGGGAGGCTGTGAGCAGGAGGGTGCTGAAGACGGCCAGGAGGAGGGCGGACACCCACATCTGTCGGCTGCCGGGCAGCTGCCAGGCGGTCCAGGCGGTCAGCACTGCCCACAGCAGGACGCCTCCCGTGTAGAAGGTGCGGACCCGGCGCAGCTGCCGCACGGCCCGCAAGGACATGACGCGATCAGTTGTGGATGCCATGCCGGCCCGTGTACCCCGGTGCATGCTGTTCAACGGAGTGGATTGGTCGGGTTCGTCCTCCGGCCGCCGTTCCTCCTTACTGCTGGGTGCGTCCTTCGAAGTCGCGTCGTACTGCCGCGCCTTGGTCCTCGACCAGCCCTGCATCGTCGGGGAGGTCCAGGACGGCGCCGCAGTGGTTGCACAGTTTGCCGTCCTCGGCCGGCGTGCCGCATGCCTTGCAGAACCGGTTGTCCTCGTCGTTTCCAATGGTCTGTGTCATGACTCTCCCCTAGAGGGTGGACAGTGATAGGCGGGGAGTACCCCTAACGTCTGCGCTGATTCCCTGCACATCTGCTTCATTCTGCACTTTCGATAAGCTCTGGAGTTGAATAGCTCCGTCGTTGTGAGTTCTGTGTGGGTTCGGTGGCCCGCTTAAGGGTGGTCATCTGTGTCCAGCAGCGGGGCGTGGATCCGGCGTCACGGTGTAGGCGCTGTGGGTCAGAGTTTCTTCTGGCATGCGCTGTTGATTGTGTCGTGGTGTAGGTGTGCTGTCGTCAGTGTGCGGGAGAAGGGTGAACTGAAATGGCGGTGAGGGAACTCCGTCCTCATCAGCGGGAAGCCGTGGATGCGGTACTCCGGGTGCTTGAATTTTCTGCAAGATCTACTGTGCCGGAGCGGGGGCTGCGTACTCAGGTGGTCATGGCGACCGGATCGGGCAAGACCCTGGTCGCCGTACGGAGCGCCGAGGAACTTCGTGCGGGTCGTGTGCTGGTCCTGGTGCCCTCCCTGGATCTGCTCGCCCAGACCGAGGCTGCGTGGCGGGAGGGAGGCCGGACGGGCCCGATGATCGGGGTTTCGTCCCTGCGGGGTGAGGAGGCGTCCTTCCCGAACACCACGGACGTGGGTGAGCTGGTCGACTGGGTACGGCCGCTCGACAAGGTCACCGTGTTCGCCACGTACGCCTCGCTCGGGCTCGGCACGCTCGAGCGCGCGCACGCCGTCGGCCTTCCGGGGTGGGACCTGATCGTCGTCGACGAGGCCCACAGATGTTCCGGCCGCATCGGAAAACCATGGGCGGTCGTCCACGACAACACCCGCATCCCCGCCCTGCGCCGCCTCTACATGACCGCCACACCGCGGCTGTGGCAACTGAACGACGACTCCGAGGCTGCGCCAGGCGCGCCGGGTGAGTTGGTTGCCTCGATGGAGGACGACCCGGACGGGCCGTTCGGGTCACGCTGCTACACGCTGACGCTGTCCGAGGCGATCGACCGGGGGATCTGCGCGCCGTACCAGGTGGTGTGCCTGGACATCACCGACACCCAGCTCCAAGCCACGCAGCTCCTCGGCGCAGAAGCCCGGTCCGAGCAGGTGCGCGGGGCGCGGCTCGCCGCGCTGCAGACCGCGCTGGTGAAAGCCTCGGCCGAGGAAGGCTTCCGCAGGACGCTCGTCTTCCACCACGTCGTCAAGGAAGCCGAAGCGTTCGCGGCCGGCCTCCCCCACGTCGCCTCGCAGCTGCATGCCGCCGAGCCCGGGCTGTACCCGAAGGCGATCTGGGCGGACTGGTTGTGCGGGGAGCACAAGCCGGGCCACCGGCGACGGGTCCTCACCGAGTTCGCCGACGGCATCGCCATGGACGGCACGGTCGTGGAAAAGAGCTTCCTCGGCTCGGTGAAAGTGCTGGGCGAAGGTGTCGACACCCGAGAATGTGACTCTGTGTACTTCGCGGACGTACGCGGCTCCATGCCCGACCTGATCCAGGCCGTCGGCCGCGCCCTGCGCATGCAGCCCGGCGAGGGCAAGACCGCGTCCCTCGTGGTGCCGGTCCTGCTCGGGCCGGGCGAGACAGCCGACAACATGCTCACCAGCCGGGCATTCGGCGGGCTCGCAAAGCTGCTCGAGGCACTCCGCGCGCACGACGCCCGCGTCGTCGAGCAGCTCGCCGAGCAGCAGACGCGCAGCAGCGTGAGGGGCGTGCAGAGCCGCAGCGGCGGACCTGAGGGCGAGGAAGCCGGGAGCGACCGAAGCGACCGTGGTCTGTCGGTGCCGGCCCGGGAACTGCTGAAGTTCTCCACCCCGCGCGACCCTGCGCAGTTGGCCGCGTTCATCAACCTCCGCGTGATCAACCCCGAACACGCCCACTGGCGGCGCGGCATCGAAGCCGCCGTCATCTATCACCGGCTCCACGGCGACCTGAAGGTCCCCTTCACCTACCGCGTCCCCGCCCACGACGACCAGGAGGCGGAGACCGAGGGATGGCCGGCTTCCCTTGCCGCGTTTCCACTTGGGCAGTGGATCGCCGACGCACGCCGCTTCTACACCCGCGGGGACATGGACACCGACCGCGCCGAGCAGTTGGAGAAGCTCGGCATGATCTGGTCGCACTACGACGTCGCCTGGGAAGAGGGTCTGGCCGCCGCCCGCGGGTGGGCCAAGGAGAACGGGCACCTGCTGGCACCGACCGACGCCACCTACCAGGGCTACCGGGTGGGCATCTGGCTGAAGAACCAGCGGGCCGCCGCCCGAAAGGCTCAGGAGATCGAGCAGCGGCGCGCCGAGGGGCTGCCGGTGGAGTCGTCGGCCGGGGCGCTGTCGGACGAGCGGCGCGAGCAGCTGGAGGAGATCGACGCCTCCTGGTGCCCGAGCTGGCCGGTCACCTGGCAGCGCTGCTTCCACCTGGTAAGGATGCACCTGGACGCCGGTGAGGCGCTGCCCACCGAGGCGGGCGACATCGTGCGCCAGGGCGAGGATCTCGGGCGGTGGGTGCAGTCGGTGCGGCTCGGGTGGGACCAGCTCACGACCGTGCAGCAGTGGATGTGCGAGCAGGTCCTCGGCATCGAGCCCGCCAGTGAGGACGAGAAGCCTAAGCCGCGCCGTACGCAGGCCGACAAGTGGGCGCTGAACTACGAGGCCGCCAAGCAGTTCTACGAGCGCGAGGGACACCTCCAGGTCCCCAGGAAGTGGGTTGAGCAGATCGTCGGCCAGGACCAGGAGGAACGGGAGCACAAGTTGGGCGCCTGGATCGGGAACCAGCGCTCCCGGGCCGCGACACTGACACCGGAGCGAATGGAGCTGCTGTCCGCGATCGGCATGCGCTGGACAACATAGAGGGCGCGCAGGTGGACAGCTTGTCTCGGGTGAAGCTGACTGCTGAACGTGTCAGGTCGCCGACGGCTCGTTCGATATGGCTGTAGGCAGGGTTCGTATCTGTAGCAGGCCATCCATGCCGCCCGTTGCGAAGAGTCTGCTATCCGGTGAGAAAGCTGATGCTGTCACGTGGCCGCTATGGCCGATCTGCGGACTGGGAAGCTCAGTCCAAGTGGCTGTTTCCCAGATGCTGAAGTGGAAGTCCGGCTCCTCCGGGGCGCCTGAGACCCGGTCACCGCTGATGGCTACAAGGATGCGTCCGTCCGGGGAGAATGCCATCTCTGTGACCATGTCACCCGGGCACTCGAGTGGCTCGTGGATCATCTGGCGTGTGCGTACGTCCCAGAGCTGGACGTCTTCGCTGCCGGTGGCCAGGACGTCGCTGCTCGGTGCGAGAGCCAGAGCGGTGACCTCCGATGCATGGCCGCGCAAGGGGGCATCGAACCTCGTCTGTTCTTGCGCCTTCCAGAGATGGGCAACGCCTTCGGCATGGCCGGTGATCAGCAGGCCGTCGGTGGTGAGGACTGGGGCGCTGGTGAGGCTGCTGGCGAAGTGCTTCTCCGCTTTTCGTGGTTGGCGGGGGTCGGTGATGTCCCACCGGCGGATCGTGCGCCCCTGGACATAGATGGACTGGCCATCGGGGGCGAAGAGGAGGCTGTCGACGAAGCCAGCGCTGGTGAAGGGCTCTGCGATGAGAGTCCGGCTTTCCACATCCCACAGCCGGGCGGTTGCGTCCTCGCTTCCCGTTGCCAGGAGGCGGCCATCGGGAGAGAAGGCCACACTCGTCACACGGCCGGTGTGTCCGAAGAGTGCTGATCCCGCCCTGCGCTGTTCGACGGTGTCCCACAGCTGCACGGTCTTGGCACCGTGTCCGGTGGCTAGGAGATGGCCGTCCGGGGAGAATGCCACCGCCCACACCCCACCAAGGTCGTCGGCGGTCGGCGGCAGCTGCACATGCTGGCCCCGCCGTAGCGCGGCCAGCACGACCTGTTCGGACAGGGCGGCATGATGCTCTGTCGGCAGGAGGGCCGGGGCGCTGCTCTTCTGTGCGTGGCGCAGCAAAGACAGCCGCTGCCAGCGATCCCGCCACTGGGGTAGGTCCGGATGCTGTAGTGAGGCGATCTTGTTGGTGTCGTAGGCCAGTAGGACGCGGACCAGGGTGAGGTAGTAGTCGCGGCTGGGCAGGCTGTGGCCCCGTAGGGTTGCACTGATCCCAGAGGCGGACAGGTGCTGGCCATGCGGTGCCCGGGCGGCGATCTGTGCGAGCGTCGGGTCACCGTGCAGCGCCCTGAGCGTGCGTAGTTCTGCAGCAGCGAGCCTCAGTTCCCGTCCGAAGTCGCCTTTGGCTGTGCGCACATCGCCCCCCATGTCCGTGTACGGCGGCGGCCCCGGCCGTCTGCCCAGGTTAGAGAGCAGTCTGTGCAGATCACCGGAAAATGCTGAAGTTTGCTGAGTTCAGCTGGAGGACGGTGCAGGTCCACGCTGGTGCGGCTGTGTGTGCGTCTTTTCGCGCTGTGCAGGAGAACGGCTGGGGCCGGGCTCGACTAGGTGCCCAGGAGGTAACAGTGATGACAACCCACCAGACGACCGGGGGAACACCCGCGCCAATCGCCGCTACGCTGAACACGCCCACCCTGGGCCGGGCCGAAGCCCCACAGGGACGCTCTCAGGCAGAGAGCCGCAGCAGGACCGCCGACCGCGAGGCGCGCACCACCCCCACGCGGACGACACCACAGCAGGTGTCCGCTGTCCTCGACTCCTCTGCTCAAGGGAGCAGCATCATGACCCGGGACAACGTTCCCGCGCCCGTACAGCCGCCCGTCCCACAGCAGCCCGCTATCGGTGCCGGCCTGACCGCCGCGATAGCTCAGGGCGCCGCCCAGGGGGCCGCCCGGTCCATCACGGCCCGACTGGTGGACAAGTTCCTCACCAACCCGCCCGACTGGCTCAGAGCCCTGTGGCACGCGCTACCACGGCCCTGGGAGTAGCTGCCACGGCCGGGCAGGACGGTCCTGCCCGGCCGTGATCTCCGTCCGGACGTCAGCCGCGGAAGCGGGAGAGCCAGGTGCCGCCGGCCTTCTGCTCGGGCACGGCCTGGTCGTGCTCCTGGTGCTCGGGCCCGGCCTGTGTAGCTTGGTGTTCGGCGGTGATGGCGCGCTGCTTGCAGTCGTCGCACAGGTGCGGGTGGGTCTCGCGTGGGGCGCCCCACCCGGCGGGCTCGATGGCTTTCCACCGTGCGTCGGTGAACCGGGTGCCGCATCCGGCGCACACCGGACGGCTGGCCTCCTTCTCAGCCCGGTGCTGTGCGGCGATGCGGCGCAGCTCCTCCTGGTGCTCCCGTTGGCGGGCGGCGTACTGGGCCTGCTGGCGGGCGTCGTGGGCTTCGCGGCGCGGATTGCCGATCGCCTCGAGGAGGGTCTGGTTGTGCGGTCGGCCGAAGCGCTGGAAGACTGCTCCGGCCGGGCCGTGCTCCTTCAGCTGCTTCATGCAGGTGACCACGATGGGCAGCTTGCCGTCGTACATGTGGAAGCCCTCGTCGTACGAGGTGCCCTTCCAGTGCCGCTCGGTCAGCTCGGCCAGTTGCGCGATGACGGTGTTGGGGTTGCGCGGGCCGATCCGGTTGAAGACGAGCAGCAGCGGCGGGTGCGGCCGGTCGCCGTGGCGGCCGTCGGGCACCCACCAGCGGGTGCGCCACATCGGTCGCTCCTTGCCGTCGACGTCCTTCACCTTCCGCTGGCAGAACCGCATGTACTTGTCGATCTTCGCGGCGAGGACCTGAGCGGGCTCGAAGCAGTTGTCGATCTCCACGAACAGCAGCGGCACCCCGTCCTCGGACGCGGTGATGACGATGTCCGCCTGGGCGCCGCCCCTACCCGGGTTGGACCAGGTGCCCGTCGCGGGCAGCGCCACCTCGGTCGCGTAGGAGGCGATGGTACCCAACCCAGCGGGCGCGTCCACGGCGGCCTGCGCGGCGGCGAGGACGTCGGCCGGCTCGCTGGCGAGCTGGGACAGGTCCGGCTTCGGGCGCAGCAGGGCGAGCACGGCCTCGTTAACCGTCATCGGGTGCGAGGCGCCCGTGCGCCCGGCGCCGCGGGCCGGGCCGCCCATCTCCCCCACGGGCCACTCCAGTTCGCGAGCGGCGGCCCTTAATCCCATCGGCGTCAGGTTGCGCAGCCTGTCCCCGCCCGGGATCTGCCCGCCGTTCTCCGCCAAGCCGTGCTTGCGCAGATCGGACAACGCACCCGTGTGCGAGGCGGTGCGGGCCTGCTTCCGCTTCGACGGAGTCGGCTTGTCGGTGTGCCGGTAACTCAGGTGCGGGGCTGAGATCTGCTGGATCTGCTCGACCGTCGCGACCTTCAGCACCCCCAGCACACGCAGCACGTCACCGCGCAGGTTGTTCGACGCCCCCGCCGGATTCTCCTCACGCTTCCCCGCCATCAGCCCCGCTCCCTCCCCGTCGCCTGTCGCACGCGGCCACGTGCCGAGCGCCAGCCGCGCCCGGCCGTCAAGGGCACCTGGCCCTCGAACCCGATGATCTCCTCCTCTACGGACATCACTTCAGACCGCATTCGAGATCTCACTGGTTGACGCGTGAGAGGGGTCGGGGGCCTCGTCGGGTTGTTGGTCGGCCGCGGGTGAGTCGGCGGACCATGATGCCGATCATCGCCCAGCGGATCATGGTCTCGGAGTGGGCGGGCTGCTGCTCGTAGTCCCGGGCGAGACGGCGGTGTGCGGTGATCCACGACAGCGTCCGCTCGATCGCCCAGCGCTTGGGCTGGACCTGGAAGCCCCGCTGGCCGGGGTCCTTGCGGACGATCTCCAGCTCGCGGCCGAGGATCTGCGCCGTCCAGTCGACCAGGCGTCCGGCGAAGCCCTGGTCCGCCCAGATCTTCTTCACACCCGGGTGGTCCAGGCGGGTCCACAGCAGCGGACGCCGTGCGCCGTCACGGTCCTGGATGCTCGCGGCGACGACGTGGACGGCCAGAAGCAGGCCGAGGGTGTCGGTGACGATGAACCGCTTGCGGCCCTTGACCTTCTTGCCCGCGTCAAAGCCTCTGGTCCCGGCGGGAACGGTGTCGGCCGTGCGCACGGACTGCGAGTCGATCAGACCGGCACTCGGCTCGGCCTCGCGAACCTGGTCACGCAGGGCATCGTGGATGCGCTCGGCAGTGCCATCATCATGCCACCAGGTGAAGTACCAGTACACCGTCGGCCAGGGCGGGAAGTCCTTCGGTAACTGCCTCCAGGAGCAACCGGTCCGCACCACGTAGGAGATCGCGTCTACAATCCGCCGCCGGGGATGCTTCTCTCGCCGCCCGCCCTTCGGCCCTACCCGCGCCGCTAGCAGCAACGGCTCCACCAGAACCCACTGCTCGTCCGTCAGATCCGACGGATACCCACCCCCAGAACCACTCACACAGAGCTCAACGACCGCCCGAGCCCACGGCAACGGCAGATCTCAAACGCGGTCTGAGACACCCGCTTTGCCGGGCAGGGAGCGGAATCCCTATCGACACATATCGGCACACGCTCCGAGGCGTACGCCCCAACGTTGATCGGCTACACCACGAAGCGGGACGCCATCGCGCAGAAATGCGGACGAGCCGACAGCATGTGCCGTCGGCTCGTCGCTGCGAGCCCGGACCCAACCAGGGGCCGCACGGTGTCCCTGATCAACCTGGTTGGAGCCATGTGATGCAGGGGCGTAGCCGGATGCTCCCAGCATTAAGAACTCAACAGCGGTAGTACGAGCCACCGTCATCGAGGTAGTAGTCGCTCACCCATCCGTCTGCTTCGGGGTGTCCCGATTTGTGTACCCACGTCCAGGTGCTGACGCCGAAGATGTCATCCCCTGTGGTGTAGCAGTGGTATTCTAGTGCCTCTACGCCTGAGTAGGTGTTGATCGTGCATCGTGTGTGCGGCCCGGACCGCATACGGACGGTCTCAGTGGCGTAGCCCCGCCCTGTAGTGTCGCGGTCGCTGTGAGCGTGGGAACAACTCGACGCTGACGCGGTCTCCGGATGGGCCAAGTCGATGGACGCCAGGCACGCAACAAGCATAGCGACGGCCACGAGGCGTGCTGTGATTCGGTCGAGGCCACTCAATGAGGACATGGTTCTCTCTGTTCGAAGTGATGGACCAGGGCCGTGCGGCAGTTGTCCGCCGGCTGAGAATGCCGACAAGGCCGGTACGGGCCGCCCGGGAAACCAGGAGCGGCGTTCTCTCTGGCCGACGGCTCAGCAGGGGCCGGGCAACCCCGCGTACTCGTCGCCGTTGAGATAGATGTTGCTCACGTAGCCGTAACCGCCGGCCCGGAGGTTCAGCCGCGCCCACCTTCCGTTGGTGTAACCCTCGGCGGTGATCGTCTGACCCCAGACCCAGCAGTTCGCGGAATAGCTGCCACCGGCGACCACGTGGCTGACGATCGAGCATGACGTGTACGGGCACGAACGGACGTTGGCCCTCGCCCAGGCGGTCACCGTGTACGCCGCCTGCACGTCCTGCGGCGAAGTCGAGGCGGAAACAGGGAGCGTTGCCGAGGCGGTACGTGCCGGAGCTGCTCCGGGTGCGGCCTGTGCCGCTGCGGTCCCGCCCACAATGAGCAGGCTGGACGCCCCAGCGACTGCCGCCGCTTTGATGATCCTTCCGATTTTGCCCATTTTTCTCCTTGTCTGGGTCAGAGAGTGTTGATGGTGCATGGTTCTTGACCTTCCAGAAGCACGCTTGGCTATTGGCTAGTACTCCAGCTGTAGATCGCGATCTTCATGACTGGGCGGCTTGTCGCTGATAGTGGCTGGCCTGGGATCGGGCCTGGTGGCGGCGTCGCCAG
>NZ_JBEORT010000154.1:0-9873 GCF_040302425.1 Streptomyces sp. NPDC126497 | reverse complement strand
GCAGGGTGGCGCCGATGTCGGAGGTGCGCGTGGTCGTCATCGACTGCACGGACACCGGGGCGTCCCCGCCCACCGCCACCGACCCGACCTGGATCCGCCGACTCCTCCGGCGCTCGGCGAGCGGCGGTGCGGGCACCTCGGGCATCCCGAGCGGGAGGGCGGTCACGGCCTCACTCCCGGTTCCCGGAGACCGTCTCGCGCAGGGCGCGCAGCGACTCCTTCAGCGATCCCATGGTGGCGAGGACGGCGGTGGGCTCGTAGCCGCAGTGCGCCATGCAGTTGGCGCAGCGCGGGTCCTTGCCGCGGCCGTACTTGTCCCAGTCGGTGTCCTCGACGAGCTCCCGGTACGTCGGCACGTAGCCGTCGCTCATCAGGTAGCAGGGACGCTGCCAGCCGAAGAGGGAGTAGTTCGGGATCGCCCACGCGGTGCACGGGAAGTCGACCCTGCCCTCCAGGAAGTCCAGGAACAGCGGGGAGTGGTTCAGCCGCCAGCGGCGCCGGTTGCCGCCCGCGAAGGCCTTCCTGAACAGCTCCCGGGTCTGCTCCACGCCCAGGAAGTGCTCCTGGTCGGGGGCCTTCTCGTAGGCGTAGGCGGGCGAGATCATCATCTCGTCGACCCCGAGGTCGTCGTTGAGGTAGTCGAGCACCTCGACGACGGTCTGCGGGGTGTCGGTGTTGAAGAAGGTCGAGTTGGTGGTGACCCGGAAGCCGCGCCGCTTGGCCTCCTTGATGGCCGCCACGGCCTCGTCGAACACGCCCTCCTTGGCCACGGACTCGTCGTGCCGCTCCCGCAGGCCGTCGATGTGCACGGCGAACGCGAAGTAGGGCGACGGGGCGAACCTGTCCATCTTCTTGCGCAGGAGCAGCGCGTTGGTGCACAGGAAGACGTACTTCCGTCTGGCCACCAGCTGGCGCACGATCTCGTCGATCTGCGGGTGCATCAGGGGCTCGCCGCCGGCGATCGACACCATGGGCGCCCCGGACTCCAGGACCGCGCCCACGGCCTGCGCGACGGGCATCCGCTGCTTGAGCACCCCGGCCGGGTGCTGGATCTTGCCGCACCCCTCGCACTTGAGGTTGCAGGCGAAGAGCGGTTCCAGTTCGACGATCAGCGGGAACTTGTCCCGCCCGCGGAGCTTCTGTTCGGCCAAGTATGTAGCGACCTTGATGGACTGACGCAGCGGCATGGCCATCTGGCTCACCTCCTGGGGAGCGGCAAGGAACGGTGCCATTCATAGAAAGCCGGAAGTACGGAACGAAGGACACGGAAAGCCGATATTCCACCGCGGACCGTGCCGATGCGGACGAGCTCGTGTTCAGGAGCGTCCACGACCACCCGGACGGCCGCAACCGGGCGCTCGGCCACCCGGACGGCGCTCAGGAGCGTGGCCGCCGACTCCATGTCGACCGCGATCGCGCCGGTCGCGAGCAGGGCGGACCGTTCGTGACCGCGGACGACGTGGTCGGAACCGGTGAGCGGACCGGTGTGGACGGCGCGCCCGGGCACCGCCCGTCCCAGCTCCTTCACCAGCAGTTCGGTCCCCGCGCACGGGACGCTGCCGCGCGGGTCCCGGGTCTCCTCGGCGACGACCAGGTCGCCGGGGTGCATCCCGGGGGCGAGCCCCGCGCAGAAGCCGGTGGCGAGGACGGCCGCCCCGCGCAGGGCCTCCTCGGCGAGCACCCGGGTGACGGAGCGCTCGGCCGCCGCCGGGCCCATCCCGGTCCGCAGGACGGTGACCGGCCCGCCCGCGCCCCCGCCCTCCCGCCCGCGCAGGGCGAACCGCTCGATGCCGAGCGCGCAGGCGATCAGCAGCGGGGGCGGGGCGGGCCGGGGGTTCATCAGCTCCCCTTCGCCTCGGCGAGCGGCTGCCCGGTCCCGCCCTTCACCCCGACCGGTTTCGCGGCGGGGGGCTCCCCGTGCACGTACCGGCCGAGCGCGGTGAGCGGGAAGACCTGCCGGTAGAGGTGGTAGTTGATGGAGAAGTCCCAGGGGAATCCCGTGCCGGTGAAGTACGGCTCGTCCCAGGAGCCGTCCTCGCGCTGGGTGGCCGCCAGCCACTCGATGCCGCGTTCGACGGACTTGGACCCCCTCTCCCCCGCCGCGAGCAGCGCCATCAGCGCCCAGGCGGTCTGCGAGGCGGTGGAGGCGCCACGGCCGGCCCATTCCCGGGCGTGACGGTAGGACCGCAGGTCCTCGCCCCAGCCGCCGTCGTCGTTCTGCACCTTCTCCAGCCAGGCCACGGCCCGCCGGATCGCCGGGTGCGAGGCGGGGAACCCGGCGGCGGTCAGCGCGGGGACGACGGAGCCGGTGCCGTAGAGGTAGTTGACGCCCCACCGCCCGAACCAGGAGCCGTCCGGTTCCTGCTGGGCGAGCAGCCACTGGATGCCGCGCCGGGTGCGCGGATCGTGGGCGAGGCCCTCGACGGCGAGCATCTCCACGACGTGTGCGGTGACATCGGCCGACGGCGGGTCGATGACCTCCCCGAAGTCGCAGAACGGCAGCCGGTTGGGGAACGGGCTGGTGTTGTCGACGTCGAACGCCCCCCAGGCGCCGTTCCTCGACTGCATGCCGAGGCTCCAGCGGACGCCGCGCCCGACGGCGTTGTCCAGCCGCTCGGGGTCGTGGTGTCTGACCCGGCGCAGCGCGAGGATCACCTCGGCGGTGTCGTCGATGTCGGGGTAGTTGTCGTTGTGGAACTCGAACGCCCACCCGCCGGGCGGCAGATGGGGCCGGCGCACGGACCAGTCGCCGGGCCGCACGACCTGCTCGCCGAGCATCCAGTCGGCGGCCTTGACCAGTTGCGGGTGGTCGGCGGGCAGACCGGCGTCGGCCAGCGCGATGGTGGCGAGGCAGGTGTCCCACACCGGGGACTGGCAGGCCTCGATCATCCGGGCCCCGTCCTCGCGCCACACGGCGAACCGGTCCAGCGACTCCAGGCCGGCGCGCATCACCGGATGGCTCAGGTCGTAGCCGAGCAGGTGCAGGGCGATGACCGAGTACACGGCCGGGGGCTGGATGCCGCCCCAGCAGCCGTCGTTCTCCTGCCGCTCGATGATCCAGCGGGCTGCGGTGTTCATGGCCGCTCTGCGCACCCGGCGCGGGACCGCTCCGCGCAGTCTGTGCAGGGCCTTGTCCAGCCGCTGGAAGACCCCGTCCCAGCTGTTCGCCGGGGCGAGCGGCCGGGGAGGACTGGGCCGGCGCGGGTCGGTGTGCAGCTCGTCCAGCGGGAACGGGGCGGGGCGCACCGGCCGCTCGGCGGAGACGATCGTCAGCGGCACGATGGTCTGCCGGGCCCAGCAGCCGAAGTCGTAGATGTTGAGCGGCACCCAGGACGGGAACCAGATCAGCTCGGGCGGGAGTTCGGGCAGGTCCTCCCACTTCCACCAGCCGAACAGGGCCAGCCAGATCCGGGTGAAGACGCGGGAGGCGGCGATGCCGCCCCGCCCGCGGACCCAGGCGGAGGCCTTCGCCATGTGCGGGGCGTCGGGCGGATCGCCGGCCAGCCGCAGCGCGACGTACGCCTCGACGGTGGCGGAGAGGTCGCCGGGGCCTCCGTGGAAGGTGGCCCAGGTGCCGTCCTCGCGCTGCTCCCCGCGGATGAACAGGGCGGCGGCGCGGGTGGTGTCCTCGTCGCGGATGCCGAGGAACTGGCGCAGCAGCAGGTCCTCGGCGTCCATCGTGACGTTGGTCTCGAGGTCGCCCTTCCACCAGCCCTGGTCGTCCTGCCGGGACAGCAGGAAGTCGGTGGCGCGCCGCACGGCACGGGCGGCGATGTCGGGAACCCCGGCCGCCTCGGGGATGTCGGTGTCGTTTTCGCTGGCCGCGGCCACCGCGGGCGGCCACGCCGCCCCGGTGCTTCCGTCGGTCGTCGCTGTCATGGCTTCCCCTTCGTGCAGTCCTGCGAGTGGTGTCTGCTGTGGGTCCGCCGTCGGCCGGTGCCGTTCTCCCCTGGGCGCCGGCCGGCGACTACGCGAGGGCTATTCGACCGATAGTGATCATCTCTTTCGTACGACGACGAAGTCCGCGAGCGCCGTGAACCGTTCCCGCACCGGGGCGGGCATGTCCACGGCGTGCAGGGCCTCGATGGCGATGGTGTGCTGACGGCGTGCCTCTTCGGCGGTCCAGTCGCGGCCGCCGGCCTCCTCGATGAGGGCGGCACGGGCCGCGAACTCCTCCTCGGAGAAGTTCGCGGAGTCGCTGCTCTTGGCGTCGGCGGCGAGGATCTCGCCGAGCCGCTCGGAGGCGTGGCCGCCCGCCGCGAGCGCGGCCACGACCGGGAGGGACTTCTTGCGCTGGCGCAGGTCGCTCCAGGTCTGCTTGCCGGTGGCCTCCGGGTCGCCCCAGATGCCGAGGAGGTCGTCGACGGCCTGGAAGGCGAGGCCGAGGCGGTAGCCGTACGTCTCCAGCGCGTCGGCGGTGCGGTCGTCCGCGCCGCCGAGCACCGCACCGATGGAACTGGCGCAGGCGAGCAGGGCGCCGGTCTTGTTGCCCTCCATCTCCAGGCACTCCTCGACGCTGACGCGGTCGCGGTGTTCGTAGGAGATGTCCTGGGCCTGGCCGTCGATGAGCGCGCGGCTCGCCTTGGTCAGCCGGCGGGCGGCGCGGCCGGCCTCGACGGTGCCGAGTTCCAGCAGCACCTCGTTGGCCAGGGCGAACAGGGCGTCGCCGACCAGGATGGCCTGGGCGGGACCGTGCACCTTCCAGACGGTGTCGCGGTGCCGGCGCTGCTCGTCGCCGTCCATCAGGTCGTCGTGCAGCAGGGAGAAGTTGTGGACCAGTTCGACGGCGACCGCGCCGGGGACCCCGGTCTGCGGGGCGGCCCCGGTGACCTCGGCGGAGAGCACGGCGAGGGCGGGGCGCACGGCCTTTCCGCCGTCGCCGTCCGCGGGCCGGCCCTGGGCGTCGATCCAGCCGAAGTGGTACGCGGCGACCGTGTCCATGGGAGGTGCCAGGCGGTCGACGGCCGCCCGCAGTACCGGCGTGGCCAGGGTCCGCCCGCGCTCCAGGAGCGCGGACACGTCCACCGCGGTCCTTCGAACGGCCTGCGGGGCCGGGGGCACAGGGGGCACAGTCTCTCCTCTTGTCGCGGTACCGGGGGTGCGGGAACCTGCCGCGCCGCTCCGTTGCAGCATCAGGCCGCCTCCTCGCGTGCGAAGAGGTGGCGGGGGCGGGGCCGGCCGAGGGCGCCCAGCGCGGCGTCCGCCGCGCCGACGCCGCTGCGGACCGCACCCTCCATGGTCGCGGGCCACCCGGTGGCGGTCCACGCTCCGGCCAGGTACAGGCCGGGTGCCTCGGTGCGGGCGCCGGGCCTGAGGCGTCCGACGCCGGGGGCGGGAGCGAACGTGGCGGCGCGCTCCCGGGTGACGAAGAAGTCCTCGACCCGGGCGTCGCGGGTGCGGGGCAGCAGCCGCTCCAGTTCGGGCAGGTAGCGTTCGCGCAGCGCGGCGACCGGCAGCTCGATGTCGTCCTGGGCGACCGACTGGGACAGCGCCAGGTACTGGCCGCGCTTCAGGCCGGAGGCCTCGGTGCGGTCGAAGACCCACTGCACGGGGGTGCCGAGGGCGGCGAAGAAGGGCCGTGCGAGCACCTTGCGGTCGTAGACGACGTGCACGTTGAGGATCGGCGCGGTACCGAGGGCGAGCAGCCGCTCGGGGGCGTCGAGCGCG
Source organism: Streptomyces sp. NPDC126497 (assembly GCF_040302425.1). NCBI lineage: Bacteria > Bacillati > Actinomycetota > Actinomycetes > Kitasatosporales > Streptomycetaceae > Streptomyces > Streptomyces sp. NPDC126497. The sequence goes on along the minus strand of NZ_JBEORT010000154.1, from coordinate 4,206 downwards.
CCCGCGGGCAGCAGGTCGTACGCCTCGCGCTGGGGTACGGCGAGGACGACCGCGTCCGCCCGGATCGTCTCGCCGGGGATCCGGACGCTCCATCCCCCGTCCCCGTCCGCGGAGACGGAGCCGACCCGTGCGCGGAGCTCGGTGCGCACGCCCGCGGAGTCGAGCGCCCTGCGGGCGAGCCGGTCGTGCAGCTCACCCAGTGGCACCCGGGCCCAGCCGATGTCGGCCGCCGAGGGGTCGGACAGCAGACCGGTCCTGAACACCATCGCGGCGAGCGCCAGGGACGTGTCGCCCGCGACCGCGTTGAGGGTGGCGACCCCGATCAGGTCCCACAGGGCCTCGACGGCGCGCGCCGACTGGCCGTGCGCGGCCAGCCAGCTGCCGAAGTCCTGGGTGTCCAGGAGCGGATCGGCGGGGTCGAGGCCCTTCAGCGCGAGCGCGGCCCGGACCGTCCTGGCCCGGTCGGCGAGCGACAGGTGCGGATACGCGGCGAGGCCGCGCGCCAGGTGCAGGGGCACCGGCAGCGCGTCGCGCCGCAGTCGGCCGAGCCGTCGCCCCTCGGGACGCGCGACGTCGAGCACGGGCACGTCGAGCCGGTCCTGCAGCGGCGCCAGCGCCGCGCCGTCGATCCGGTCGAGGAACCAGCGGTAGGCGGTGCAGCAGCGCAGGTACACGTGCTGGCCGTTGTCGACGGTCAGGTCGCCGCGCCGGAAGGAGAAGGCGAGGCCGCCCAGGCGTGGCCTGCCTTCCAGCAGGGTGACGCCGACCCCGGCGTCGGCGAGCGCCAGCGCGGCGGTGACGCCGGCCAGTCCGCCGCCGACGACGACGGCGTGCCGTCCCGCCGGAACGGGGTCGTCCGCGAGGGGGCCCCCGGAGCGTGTGCCGTGGCTCATGCGTCCTCCTCCGACCGGCCGGTGCGCCGCTCGAACGGTGCGGGCCCCGCCGTCTCGGTAGGGGACGCGGCGTCGCGGCGGAGGGTTGCCCGCCCTCTTCCGCCGGGGAGCGGGATGTCCATCAGGCGCGCCTCCTGACGGCCCGCCGGGTCACGTGCCGGGTGTCCAGGCCGGACAGGCCGCGCACCGCGACGTAGGCCTTCTCGCGTCCGGGCAGGGAGACCCGGCCGCGCAGGACCGCCCCGGGGTCGCGCTCGATGCGGTCCAGGAGCCGGCGGTAGATTCCGGCCATGGCGGCGACGCAGGCGCCGCTGCGCCGGTCGAGCAGGGGGAGCAGCCGGTAGCCCTCGGCGAACAGGGCGCGGGCCCTGCGCGCTTCGAAGTGCACCAGGCCCGCGAAGTCCGAGCCCTCCGCCGGTGCCGGCCCGCCGAACCCGGCCGAGCAGCCGAACTTGGCGAGGTCGTCGGCGGGCAGGTAGGTGCGCCCGCCCTCGGCGTCCTCGCGGACGTCCCGGAGGATGTTGGTGAGCTGGAGCGCGAGGCCGAGCGTGTCGGCGTACTCGGGGGCGCGCTCGGCGCCGCGTGCGCCCGGTGCGGTGCCGAACACGCCGAGCGAGAGCCGCCCGATGGCGCCCGCGACGCAGCGGCAGTAGGCCTTGAGGTCGTCCCAGGTCTCGTAGGTCTCGCCGCGGACGTCCATCTGGACGCCGTCGATGAGTTCGTCCAGACCGCCGAGCGGGATCGGGAAGTGCGCGGCGGCGTGGGCGAGGGCGACCGCGACCGGGTCGGTGTCGTCCTCGTCGACCGCGCCCTCGCGGATCCGGGCGAGCAGCGCCCGGGTGTCCTCCAGCCGGGCCGCCTTGACGTCGTTCTCCAGCAGGCCGTCGCCGATGTCGTCGACGCGCCGCGAGAACGCGTACAGCGCCGACATCGCGCGCCGCTTGGGCGCCGGCAGCAGCCGGATGCCGTAGGCGAAGTTGCGGGCCTGCTGTCCGGTGACGGCCTCGCAGTAGCTGTAGGCGGCGAGTACCGGTGCGGACGCGGGCGGTTGCGACTCCACGGTCCGGATCACCCCTTTCCTCGCAGAGTCGCGCCCGCCTCGCGCAGCAACTGGACCGTACCGGGCTTGGGCGGGCCGGGAAGTACGTCGTATTCGGCGGCGGCGATCGCGTGGAGGGCCGCCCTTCCTCCCGCCACGAACCCCGCGAGCAGCAGCCTGAGCCTGCCTTGGACGCTACCCACCAGGGGGGCGCCCTCATTCAGCAGATCCCGGGCGCGTTCGGCCTGGTACGCGACCAGCGCGCGCACCGACGCCCCGGCGGTGGGCGCGGCGAGGTCCCTCTCCTGGACGTGGAAGCGCTTCATGTCCGCGGCGGGCAGGTAGACGCGGTCGCGGCCGAGGTCCTCGGCGACGTCCTGGAGGTGCTCGACGAGCTGGAGGGCGGTGCAGATCGCGTCGGAGCGGCGGATCCGCTCGGGCGTCGAGGCGCCGGTGACGGCGAGGACGAGGCGGCCGACGGGGTTGGCCGACAGCTCGCAGTAGGCGAGCAGGTCGTCGTAGGTCTCGTAGCGCTTGACGACCTGGTCCTGGCGGTTGGCGGCGATCAGCCCGAGGAAGGGGCCGGGGGTCAGCGCGTGGCGGCGGACCGTCGGCCGGAGCCGGCGCAGCAGCGGATGGCGCGGTTCGGGGCCCGCCGGGTCGAACACCCGGCGCAGGTCCGCCTCGAAGGCGTCCAGCAGCACCAGGCGGTCGTCGGCCGCGTCCCCGGTGACTCCGAGGAGACGTGCGTCGGCGCCGCCGGGGGCCAGGTCGCCGTCGCCGATGTCGTCGACCAGACGGGCGAACCCGTACACCGCCATGAGGTCGTCGCGCCAGGACCGGGGCAGGAAGAAGGGTGCCACGGGGAAGTTCTCGGCGGCGGCCTTGTCGAGGGTGGCGCGCTCGGGGTCGGCGGCGCGCGCCGCGGCCACGGGCGTCATCGCGGGCTGCCAGGGGCGTGGACGGCGCACGCTGCGTTCAGCCGGGGAGTCTCCGTAACCATTGCCGTCACATCTCCCGTTCTACACTGCTGACCCAATACGCACTATTTCGGACACGCCGCCGAGGTTCCCGCCACGCGGCACCGTTGGAGGGTGTCGGGCATTATGGCCCTGATTGCCGCCTTTCGGGACCGGTACAGCTTACGTTGTACAACGCGGGGTGCGACGGCGGGGGTCCCCGCCACACGACAACACACCGATCGGCGTCAAGATTCCCCGCGGCGGCGGGAGTTGACGTCTCCTTCGCAGACGCCGGGCCCCACCGGACAGTTCCGGCGGGGCCCTCCTGGCCGGGGGCTACTTCCCGGTGAACTTCTCGTACTCCCTGAGCACCTCGTCGGTGGGCCCGTCCATGCGCAGTTCCCCGCGCTCCAGCCAGAGCACGCGGTCGCAGGTGTCGCGGATCGACTTGTTGTTGTGGCTGACCAGGAACACCGTCCCCGCCTGCTTGCGCAGCTCCCGGATGCGCGCCTCGGAGCGCTTCTGGAACTTGCGGTCGCCGGTGGCCAGCGCCTCGTCGATCATCAGGACGTCGTGGTCCTTGGCGGCGGCGATGGAGAACCGCAGCCGGGCCGCCATGCCGGACGAGTAGGTGCGCATCGGCAGGGTGATGAAGTCGCCCTTCTCGTTGATCCCGGAGAAGTCGACGATCTCCTGGTAGCGGGCCTTGATCTGCTCACGGGACATGCCCATGGCGAGCCCGCCCAATATGACGTTCCGTTCGCCCGTCAGGTCGTTCATCAGGGCGGCGTTGACGCCGAGCAGGGAGGGCTGGCCGTCGGTGTAGACCTTGCCCCGCTCGGCCGGCAGCAGTCCGGCGATGGCCCGCAGCAGGGTCGACTTGCCCGAGCCGTTGGAACCGATCAGGCCGATGGCCTCGCCCCGGTACGCCACGAAGGACACGCCCCGCACGGCGTGCACCTTGCGCACGCCCCGCTCCTCGCCCCGCTTGACGATGCGGCTGAGCGCCGCCGTGGCGCTGCCCCTGCCGGTCCGCGCGCCGTTGACGCGGTAGACGATGTGCAGGTCGTCCGCGATGACCGTGGGGATCCTCCGGTCGGTGGTGTCAGCCACGGCCGTACCTCTCCTCTGCCTTCCAGAAGTAGACGAAGCCGACCACGCCGGCCAGCAGGGCCCAGCTCAGCGCGAACGCCCACACGTGCGGGGGCAGGTACGCGGAGCCGTAGTCGTCGATCAGCGCGAAGCGGACCAGGTCCATGTAGATCGCGGCCGGGTTCCACTGCAGCACGTCGGCGAGCCAGGCGGGCACGTC
>NZ_JBEORT010000153.1:0-10583 GCF_040302425.1 Streptomyces sp. NPDC126497 | reverse complement strand
GATGCAAGGCGGAGGAGGGCGCCAACGCGGAGCGTTGGCAACTGACGACAACGCGGCAGATGCGCGTGCCAAGCCCCGCGACGCCGACATGATCCGAACGAGAGGCCCTAGGACGTGCGTCGGCCGCGGCCCCGTCGTGACGGATCGCGGCGGGGCCGCGGACCGGTAGGGCCCGCGCCCCCGGGGTGTCGCCGTTGCCCGGTGCCTTCAGGCACCGGGCAACAGTCGTGTCGTAGGACGCACGCATCCGGGGCATCGCCGAACGGGTGATGTACGACGCACCGCCCGGGGACCGATCGGTTGAGCGGAAGATTAGACTCGACCCGCCCGGCAACAGCTCGATCAGCTCTACTGCAAGGAGGCACGGGTGCCGCTGCTGACCCGCATCAGGGGACCGCGCGATCTGGACCGGCTCACCCTGGAGGAGCTCGACCGGCTGGCCGGGGAGATCCGGACCTTCCTCGTCGACGCGGTCTCCAAGACCGGCGGCCACCTCGGCCCCAACCTCGGCGTGGTGGAGCTCACCATCGCCCTGCACCGGGTCTTCGAGTCGCCGAAGGACAAGGTGCTCTGGGACACCGGCCACCAGTCCTACGTGCACAAGCTGCTGACCGGCCGGCAGGACTTCTCCCGGCTGAAGATGAAGGGCGGCCTGTCCGGCTACCCCTCGCAGGCCGAGTCCGAGCACGACGTCATCGAGAACAGCCACGCCTCCACCGTGCTCGGCTGGGCCGACGGCATCGCCAAGGCCAACCAGATCATGAAGCGGGACGACAGCCACGTCGTCGCGGTCATCGGAGACGGCGCGCTCACCGGCGGCATGGCCTGGGAGGCGCTGAACAACATCGCCGACGCCAAGGACCGCCCGCTCGTCATCGTCGTCAACGACAACGAGCGCTCCTACTCGCCCACCATCGGCGGCCTCGCCAACCACCTGGCGACCCTGCGCACCACCGACGGCTACGAGCGCTTCCTGACCCGCACCAAGGACCTCCTGGAGCGCACCCCGGTCGTCGGCCAGGCCCTCTACGACACCCTGCACGGCGCCAAGAAGGGCCTGAAGGACTTCATCGCCCCGCAGGGCATGTTCGAGGACCTGGGCCTGAAGTACGTCGGCCCCATCGACGGCCACGACATCGAGGCCCTGGAGTCCGCCCTGACCCGCGCCAAGCGGTTCGGCGGCCCGGTCATCGTGCACTGCCTCACCGAGAAGGGCCGCGGCTACCAGCCCGCCCTCCAGGACGAGGCCGACCGCTTCCACGCGGTCGGCAGGATCCACCCCGACACGGGCCTGCCGATCGCCACGGCCGGCGCCGACTGGACGAGCGTCTTCGGCGAGGAGATGGTGAGGCTCGGCGAGGAGCGCGAGGACGTCGTCGCCATCACCGCCGCCATGCTCCAGCCGGTCGGCCTCGACAAGTTCGCCAAGCGCTTCCCCGACCGGGTCTACGACGTCGGCATCGCCGAGCAGCACGGCGCCGTCTCCGCGGCCGGCCTCGCCCACGCCGGCGTGCACCCCGTCTTCGCCGTGTACGCCACCTTCCTCAACCGTGCCTTCGACCAGGTGCTGATGGACGTGGCCCTGCACCGGTGCGGCGTGACGTTCGTGCTCGACCGGGCCGGCATCACCGGCACCGACGGCGCCTCCCACAACGGCATGTGGGACATGTCGATCCTCCAGGTCGTCCCCGGCCTGCGGCTCGCCGCCCCGCGCGACGCCGACCAGGTCCGCGCCCAGCTCCGCGAGGCCGTCGCCGTCGAGGACGCCCCCACCGTGGTCCGCTTCTCCAAGGGCGCCGTCGGCCCCGCCGTGCCCGCCGTGGGCCGCGTCGGCGGCATGGACGTCCTGCGCGAGCCCGGCACCGACGCCCCCGACGTGCTGCTGGTCTCCGTGGGCGCCCTCGCGCCGATGTGCCTGGAGATCGCCGCGCTGCTCGACCGGCAGGGCATCTCCACCACGGTCGTCGACCCGCGCTGGGTCAAGCCCGTCGACGAGGCCATGGCCCCGCTCGCGGAGAAGCACCGTGTCGTCGTCACCGTCGAGGACAACTCGCGCGTCGGCGGCGTCGGCTCCACGATCGCCCAGGCCCTGCGCGACGCCGGCGTGGACGTGCCGCTGCGCGACTTCGGCATCCCGCCGCGCTTCCTCGACCACGCCTCGCGCGCCGAGGTCATGACCGAGATCGGGCTGACCGCCCCCGACATCGCCCGCCAGGTCACCGGTCTGGTCGCGAAGCTCGACGGACGGTACGAGCGCTCCGCCGCCGACGCGGTCGACGCGGTGGAACCGGCCCGCGACTGACCCGCCGTCCACGCGTCGCCCGGACGGGCCGCCCGTGCCACTGTGAAGAGTGGCGCGCGCGGCCCGTCCGCGTGAAGGCGCCCGCGCCGGGGCATACGAGCTACGCCCCTCTCGATCATGTCGAGGACGACAAGCGTGGGAGGTACCCGTGACAAGTCCGCTCTTCCGGACGAAGAAGGTGGAGCAGTCCATCCGCGACACCGAGGAACCCGAGCACGCGCTCAAGAAGTCCCTCTCCGCGCTGGACCTGACCGTCTTCGGCGTCGGCGTCATCATCGGCACCGGCATCTTCGTCCTCACCGGTACGGTCGCCAAGGACAACGCCGGGCCGGCCACCGCCCTGGCCTTCGCCGTGGCCGGTGTCGTCTGCGCGCTCGCCGCGCTCTGCTACGCCGAGTTCGCCTCCACCGTCCCGGTGGCGGGCTCCGCGTACACCTTCTCGTACGCCTCCCTGGGGGAACTGCCGGCCTGGATCATCGGCTGGGACCTGGTCCTGGAGTTCGCGCTCGGCACGGCGGTGGTGGCCGTCGGCTGGTCGGGCTACATCCAGTCGCTGATGGCCAACGCGGGCTGGGAGATGCCCGCGGCGCTGGGCAGCCGCGAGGGCGCCGACGTCTTCGGGTTCGACATCCTCGCCGCCGTCCTGGTGCTGGTGCTCACCGGCATCCTCGTCCTCGGCATGAAGCTGTCCGCCCGGGTCACCACGGTCGTCGTCGCCGTCAAGGTGACCGTGGTCCTCGTGGTGATCATCGCGGGGGCCTTCTTCATCACCGCCGACAACTACGACCCCTTCGTCCCGGACGCGAAGCCGGTGCCCGCCGGCCAGAGCCTCGACGCCCCGCTCATCCAGCTGATGTTCGGCTGGGCCCCGGCCAACTTCGGCGTGATGGGCATCTTCACCGCCGCCTCGGTGGTGTTCTTCGCCTTCATCGGCTTCGACATCGTCGCCACGGCCGCCGAGGAGACCAGGAACCCGCAGCGCGACATGCCCCGCGGCATCCTCGGCTCCCTGTTCATCTGCACCGTCCTCTACGTCCTGGTGTCGCTCGTCGTCACCGGAATGCAGCACTACAGCGAGCTGTCCGTGGACGCCCCGCTGGCCGACGCCTTCAAGGCCACCGGGCATCCCTGGTTCGCGGGCTTCATCAGCTTCGGCGCCGCCGTCGGCCTGACGACCGTCTGCATGATCCTGCTGCTCGGCCAGACCCGGGTCTTCTTCGCGATGAGCCGCGACGGACTGCTGCCCCGCTTCTTCTCCCGGGTCCACCCCCGGTTCAAGACCCCGCACCGGCCGACCGTCCTGCTCGGCGTCCTCATCGCGGTCCTCGCCGGCTTCACCCCGCTGAACGAGCTCGCCGCGCTGGTGAACATCGGCACCCTGTTCGCCTTCGTCATCGTCGCGATCAGCGTGATCATCCTCCGCAGGACCCGGCCCGACCTGCACCGCTCCTTCCGCACCCCCTGGGTGCCCGTCCTGCCGATCGTGTCGGTGGCCGCCTCGCTGTGGCTGATGCTGAACCTGCCCGCCGAGACCTGGGTCCGGTTCGGCATCTGGATGGCGATCGGCATCGTCGTCTACTTCCTCTACAGCCGCACCCACAGCCGCCTGGCCCGGGACCACGAGGACCGGCCCGCCGCCCCGCCGTCCCGCTGAGGAACCCCGGACGGCCCGGTCCGGCCGCGTACCCGCCGGCCGGCCCGGGCCTACCGCCGTACCGCGCGCGGGCCCGTGACCCCCGCGCCCAGGGAGGTCACCCTGCGGCGCAGCCCACGGTCGGCCGTGACCACCAGCACCGGACGGTCACCGGCCTCCGCCACCAGGGCGACCACGCGGTCGTCGCCGCTGCCGGGGGCCGGGTCCACCCGGACCCCCGGGACCGAGTCCACCCCGCGGGCCGCCCCCTCGGTCACCAGCACGATCTCCACCGGACCGGGGTGGTCCGGCAGGCCCTCCGCCGCCAGCCGGTCGCGCAGCCGCTCCGCGGCGCCGCACCGGTCCCGCCACCACCCGTCGGGCACCGACCCGACGACGTTCGCGGCATCGACGATCACGAGCAGGCCGGCGGCGTCATCCATACCGTCAGGGTGCCATGCGGGCACCCGGGCCCCGGCGGGACCCGGCCCGCCCGCGCCCCGCGAACCGGCTTGCGTAGGGTGAACCGGTGATCGGCGACTGGTTCCTCCGCGGCCGCGACGGCCGCCTCACCGTCTACCTGCCGTCGGACGACGCCGTCCTGTGCCGCGCGGAACTCGCCCAGGGCGGCCCCTGGGGGGCGCCCCGCAGGGTCGGCGGCGACCGGGGACTCCACCCGGGAGCGGCCGTCGGGCAGGGCGCCGACGGCTACGCCCACCTGGCCGCCTGGCGGCCCACCGGCGACGGCGGGTCGGTCCTGGTGCACTCCACCCACTTCCGCCCGCGCCTCGCCCCGCTGGACTGGACGCCCGTCGGCCACCCCGACAGGAGGGGCGACCGCACCGGCACACCCGCCGTCGCCGTCGACGACCGGGGACGCGCGCACGTCTTCGTCCGCAACGGGGGCGGCGGGGTGAGCCTGCTCGCCCAGAAGGAGAAGGGCGGCTGGGAACCGTGGCGGGACCTCGGGGGAGCGGACGTCGGGGACCGGCTCGCGGCCGTGACGGGGGAGTCGGGGCTGGTCGAGCTGTACGCGGCCACCCCGGACAGGATCCTGCACTGGCGTCAGGAGCGGCCCGGCACGCCGCCGGCGCGGGCGGAGGACCTCGACGTGCCCGCACGTCCGGGCACCCTGCGCGCGCTGGCCACCTCCGCCGGACGCACCACCGTCTTCTTCACCGGCGAGCACGGGGAGGTGTGCGCCTGGCGCCCCGGCGACGATCCGGTGCCCCTCGTCGCCGCGGCCGGCCCCGGCCCCGTGTCGGCCGTGCGCTGCGACATCGAGGGCCACGACTGCACGGTGCTGGCCCAGCGCTCCGCGAGCGGCCGTACCGCGTTCGCCGCGTACCCCACCGAGCAGGAGCGGGCCGGCGCCTGGTGGACCGAGTCGGGGCCCCGGCTGCCCCCCGACGCCGAGGTGGCCGTGGCCCTGGACGAGCGCGGCGAGGTCGTCGCGGCCGCCCTCGCACCGTCCACCGGCACCCTCCTGCTCACCCGCCGCAAGGACGAGCCGGGGCTGGCGCTCCGGGCCTGGCAGGAGGTCTGAGGCAGGGACCCCGGCCCGGTGTCAGGACCCGCCGCCCGCCGGGGACTTCTTGGCCGACTCCGGGATCTCCTCGTCGTTGCGGATCGCCTTCCACAGGGTCGACGCCTGCGGCTCGGCGGCCACCACCCGGTTCGGGTCGGTCTTGTCGTACGCCACCGGAAGCATGATCGTCTCCATGGCGGCGGGGTCGACGCCGTTCATGCTGCGGCCGAAGTCCGTCAGCGCGGTGAGCGAGGCGAGTTCGGAGTCGGTGGTGAGCGCCGAGGTCAGCGTGTCGGCGATCTTGTACGTCTTGGTGGGGCTGCCCAGCAGGTCCTGCTTCTTGATCTCGCTCAGCAGAGCGATCATGAACTCCTGCTGGAGACCGATGCGCCCGAGGTCGCTGCCGTCGCCGACGCCGTGCCGGGTACGGACGAACTGCAGGGACTCGGTGCCGTCCAGACGGTGGGTGCCGGCGGTCAGCTCGAGGCCGCTGGACTTGTCGTGGATGTCCTGGTCGACGGTCACGGTGACCCCGCCGATCGCGTCCACCAGGTCCTTGAAACCGGCGAAGTCGATCTCCACGTAGTGGTCCATGCGGACCCCGGACATCTTCTCCACCGTCTTGACCACGCAGGCGGGACCCACCTGGGAGTAGACGGAGTTGAACATCACGCGCTCGGCCGATCCCACCTCGGTGCCGTCCGCCTTGGTGCAGTCGGGCCGGGTCACCAGGGTGTCGCGCGGGATGCTGACGGCCACGGCCTCGGTGCGGCCCTCGGGTATGTGCATCACCAGCGCCGTGTCGGAGCGCGCCCCCGCGACCTTGCCGGTGTTCAGTTCGGCGTTGTCGCCGGCGCGCGAGTCGGAGCCGAGGATCAGGATGTTCTGCCCGGAGGTGGGCAGCTTCTCCGGACGGTCCTTGCCGATCGCGTCGTTGATGTCGACGCCCTCGATGTTGCCGTTGAGGTCGCTGTACAGCCAGTAGCCGGTGCCGGCCGCGGCGACCACGAGCACGGCCAGCGACAGCAGGATCCACCGGCCGGTGCGACGCTTCCCCGTGCGGCCCCGCTTGCGGCCTCTGCCGCCGCGCCCGGACGGTGCGTCGGAGTCGCTGCGCTGGGGGGTCGAAACGTGGCTCATCCTGGTCGAGTCCTCGGTGGTCGTGCCCCTCGGGGCGGTGGTGTGGCGTGAGGACTCGGGTGGGGGGAAGGCCGGTCCGTATGCTGCCCGATCGATCCCGCACTATAAGCGGATGATCGTCCGATCATGCACAGGGTGTGAGGCATTTGTAAACACGAACCGAACAAATAGTATGCGCTTTTGATCTCACTGATAGTCCGCGGCAGGTGCTCCGCGGCGGGCGGACCCGGACCACCGGGCCAGCGCAACGGGGAAGGACCACGACGGACATGCGGGCCAGCACGGCGCGTGACAACGAGCGACGGCGGCGGTCGGCCGACGGCGGCGAACCCGGCGGGGCGGGAGCCCTGCGGTCGGGACCGTGGCTGCTGCCCGGACACGACGGCAGGCTCCTCGCCTACGCGCACGTGGACGGAGCGCTGCTGCGCTGGACGGAGAGCGGTCCGGGCGGCCCGGACTGGCTGGGGCCGGACGTGCTGCCGGCCGAGGACGTCACCCACTGCACCCTCGTCCAGGGAGCCAACCGGTACGTCCACGTCCTGGGCCGCCGGGTGCGCGGTGACGCCGACCGGCCCCTCGCCGTGGACCTGGTCTACGCGATCCAGTACCAGGCGGGCCGTCCGATGAGCGAGTGGCGTTCGGTCGGCAACCCGCTCGCCCGGCGCGAGCTCACGGCCCAGCTGGGGGTCCCCGCGGCCGCGGTGGACACGGCGGGGGCGCTGCACGTCTTCGCGCCCACCGCCGAGGGCCGGATCGCGCTGTGCCGCGAGGACACCAAGGGACGCTGGGAACCCTGGCTCGACCTGAAGGCCGCCGGTGTGCTCGACACCCCGTGCGCGGTGGCGACGTCCGGGGGACACGTGGAGCTCCTCGCGCCCGCCCGCACCACCGCTCTCACCTGGCGCCAGGCGAAGCCCGGCGCCGTGCCCGAACGCGGCCACGACCTCGGCGTGGCCGCGCTCCCCGGCTCCGCGACGGGCCTGGAGACCTCGCCGGGGCGGGTCACCTACTTCCTCACCGACCCGCACGGCGGGGGGATCGTCGCCGTGCGCCCCGGCGAGTGGCCCGTGCCGCTGGGCGGGGAACCCGGGGACGGACGCCACGCGGCCCTGGCCGTCACCCTCGACGGGTACCCCTGCACGGTGCTCGCCCACCGCGACGCCGAGGGCCGCGTCGTGCTGGGGGTGTGCCCCGCGGAGGGCGAGCGGTACGGCGTGTGGTGGACCGACACCGGTGCGGACTGCCTCGGCGACCCGGTGCTGGCCCAGGACGGGCGCGGCCGGGTCGTCGTCCTCGCCGTGGACCCGGACGGCGCGCCGGCCCTGGCCCGCCAGATCGACGGGCCGGGACTGACGCTCGGTGACTGGGCGCGCATATGACCCTGCTGCAGACCGCCGGCCGGCGGCGAAGGAGCGTGCAGACATGAGCCGAAGGTCCGAGCACCGGCCGGGCGCCGACTCCCCGGCGGTCACCGCCGCGGGCGGCCGTCCGCACGTCGTCGCCGTGGTCGTCCCCGAACCCGCCGACGCCGTGACACCGGTCGGACTGGAGCAGGCCGGTGCCGAGATCGCGGTCGTGGCGCTGCAGGCGGGCGCCAAGGAGGGCCGGGCGGCACTCGACCGTGCCCTGGCCGCAGCCGCCGACCGGGGCTGCGGTGTGCTCGGGGCCCCCAGGGTGCTGGGCGGACGGGACTCCGGTGACACGGTCGCCGCCCTCCTCGAGGAGCTGCGCGACCTCGTCCCGGAGCGGCTGCACACCCTGGACCCGGACCCCGTCCACCTCTCCTTCGACCGGGCGAGCGGCATGCCGGAGTACGGTGTTCCGCCCGCCCACGCCGAGACCGCGGCGCACGCCCTCGCCGCGGCCCGGGCCTGGCAGGCGGAGAGCGGGCGGCTGCTGTCCGTCGACTGCCATCGTGCCGGCTCCGACCCCGGCCTCGGCGCGGCGTCCTGCCGGCGCTACCCGGCGCCCGCCACCTGGCTGTCCGCGGGCTTCGACGGCCGGCTGACCGCCTTCCTGCCCACCGCGGCCGGCCTGGTGCGCCGGTACCAGGACGCGCCGGGCCGCTGGACCGGCCCCGAGCCCGTGGAGGGGCCCGGGCTGCTGCCGGGGTTGTCCGTCGTGCGGGACCCGCACGGTCTCCCGCACGTGTTCGGGCTGCGCAGGACCGCCCGCGGCGACGGCGGGGTGGACGTCGAGGTCGTGCACGCGGCCCAGTACCGCACCGACGGCCCGCCGACCCCGTGGCATTCGCTCGGCGGGCCGAACCGCGGCGACTGGCGCCGGGCGCGCGCGGTCGGATTCCCGGCGGCGGCGTTCGACGCGGCAGGCGGCCTGCACGTGTTCGTCCGCAACTTCGGGCACAGCATCAGCCGGCGCGGACAGGCCGCCGACGGCAGCTGGACCGCCTGGGAACACCTGAGCGGCACACGGGTCGGTGACGACCTCGCCGCGGTGACGGCCCCGCACGGCGGGGTGGAGGTCTACGCCCGCAGACGGGACGCGCCGGGCGCGGTCCGCTGGTTCCCGGGCGGCCCGGGCGGCGCCTGGATCGAGGACCGGGCGCTGCCGTTCGCCCCCCGCCCCGGAACCCTGACGCCCGCACCGGAGGCGGGCGCCGTCCTCTTCCGCGATCTGCACACCAACGAGGCCTGTCTGTGGCAGCCGGGCATGCCCGCGCCCCGTCCGCTCGGCGAGGTCCGCGGGTCGGGGCCCCTGGGCGCCGTGCGGGGAGTGGAGCGCGACGGCTGGGCCTACTCGGTGCTCACCGCCGCGGGACCGGACGGCACCTGCCTGGTGGGCGCGTACCCGGAGGGCCGGCCCGACACGGGGGTGTGGTGGCAGGACCTGGGGGCGCCGTCGTACGAGGCGCCCGCCGCCACGGTGAGCCGGACCGGGCGGCTCACCGTGGCGGCCCGGCCTCCCGGCCGCCGGCTGGTGCTGGCCGGGTGCGACGAGCGGGCGGGCGGATTCTCCTTCGGCGACTGGCGGCCCGCCCAGGGCTGAGGCCGGACGGATACGGATGGACAAACGGAAGATTTAATTTCGGCCACGAAAAGAGGGCCGCGTCCGCCCCGGCGGTCCCGCGTCCGGCCGCGACGGCCGTTGCGGAATGTGGAATTCACGGATGGTTGTACGGTGAAAATGTGATTCAGGTCGCGGTCACCCAGTGCAAACGCGCGTCGACAGTGAGATGAAAGATTGTTAAAGTTCCTGTCGCTCATGTGATCGAGCTGTGAAAAGTAGGTTCGAGAATGAGCTCCCTGGGGCGCAGTGGGGCGGCCGCAGGGCTTTTCGTCCTGTTTCGCGCTCATCTGAGGGGTTATGGCCAAGCTGTCGCTGCGGGCTGTCCAAAAACTGACCTGCAAGAAGCGCGATGCCTGGTGGACCGTGTTCCTGGTCGACCCGGTGGCCACCCGGATGCTGATCGTCCTCGCCCGCTTCCGGTTCATCACGCCGAACCGGGTCACCTGGGCCGCCCTGTTCATCGGGCTGGCCTCGGCCGGCTTCTTCCTCCAGGGCGACCGCCGGTCCCTGCTCATCGGCGCGCTGCTGTACCACCTGAGCTTCATCCTCGACTGCATCGACGGCAAGCTGGCCCGCCTGAAGGGCAACGGCACGGTCTTCGGCGGCTGGCTCGACTACGTCTTCGACCGCATCCGGGTGCTGTTCTGCGCCCTCGCCCTGATGGGCGGGCAGTTCCTGCGCACCGGCGGCGAGCTCTACCTGCTGGCGGCCCTCGCCGTGGTCTTCCTGGACATGCTGCGGTACGTCGACGCGCTGCAGATCTACAAGATGCGCATGTCGATGCGCACGAAGATCGAGAAGGTCACCAAGGAGCGCGCCGAGGCCGACCGACAGGAAGCCGAGCGCGCCGAGGCCGAGCGGCAGGAGGCCGAGCGCGCCGAGGCCGAGCGGCAGGAGGCCGAGCGCGCCCGGGCCGAGCGCGAGGAGTGGGAGGGCCGGGCCCGGCAGCGGAC
>NZ_JBEORT010000152.1:0-10614 GCF_040302425.1 Streptomyces sp. NPDC126497 | reverse complement strand
GCGCCAACGCGGAGCGTCGGCAACTGACGACAACGCGGCAGATGCGCGTGCCAAGCCCCGCGACGCCGACATGATCCAAACGAGAGGCCCTAGTCGAGGCTCGCCCGGGGACGCTCGCCGTCACCGGTCCCGAGCGGCCGGCCGTCCCCGGCGCGGGCTCCGGCGACCTCCCGGGGCCGACGGCGCAGATCGCGCACGTCGGGGACGCACAGGACCGCCGCCGTGACGACCACGACCAGCGCGGCGCACCCCCACAGCGCCTCCGGGCGGCCGAACGCCGCCTCCGCCGGGCCCGCCAGGGCCATCGCCGCCGGCACCAGCGCGACCGAGCCGAACCAGTCGTACGCCGAGACCCGGGACAGCTTCTCCTCCGGTATCTCCTGGTGCAGCGCGGTCATCCAGGAGACGCCGAACACCTCCAGGGACACGCCGGTCACGAACATCACCGCGCACAGCACGGCCACCGGCGCGGGCACGGCGAGCGCGGCGGACGGCAGGGCCAGCGGGAACACGCACAGGGTGCCGACGAACAGCAGACGGCGCGGCTGCCAGCGGGTCATCAGCAGCGCGCCCACCACCGTGCCCCCGCCGAAGAAGGCCAGCGCCACGCCCCACGGCCCGGCGCCGCCCAGGTGGTCCCGGGCGACGAGCGGTCCGTAGACCGCGTCGGCCGCGCCGACGACCGCGTTGGCGACGGAGAACTGGACGACGATGCCCCACAGCCAGGGCCGGCCGGCGAACTCCCGCCAGCCCTCCTTCAGATCGGCGAGCATGCCGCCGCCGGGTGCGCGCGGCGGTATGTGCCTCACGTCGAGGAACGCCCGCAGCGCCGCCGCGACCGCGAAGGCCGCCGCGTCGGCCGCCAGCACCCAGCCGGGCCCGATCGCGGCGACCATGGCCCCGCCCAGCGCGGCCCCGCCGAGCGTCGCTCCGTGCATCGCCATCCGGAAGACCGCGAACGCCCGGCCGGCCTGCTCGCCCTCGACCGAGGACAGCAGCATGCCCTCGGCGGCCGGGTTGAAGAACGCCTGGCCCGCGCCGCCGAGCGCGCTGAGCAGCATCATCTGCCACAGCCGCGCCTCGCCCGCCAGGACCAGCGCCGCGAAGGCGGCCTGCGAGACACAGTTCAGGGCGTTGGCCGCGACCATCACCCGGTGCCGCGGCAGCCGGTCCGCGACGGCCCCGCCGATCAGCAGGAACAGCACCAGCGGCAGGGTGCGGGCGGCGGCCACCAGACCCACGTCGCCGCCGTCGCCGCCCGCGCCCAGCACGGCGAACGCGGCGGCGATCAGCGCGCCGTGGCTGCCCAGGTTGGTCACCACGGCGGCGGCGGTCAGCAGGGAGTAGTTGCGGCCCGCCCAGGCGGGGCGGCGGCGGAGGACGGTGGTCGGCATCCCGTGACTATCGCCGGGCCGGGACCGACTTGCCAAATGGGCCGCCGCCCTCCCGGCCCGCTACGACCCCTGCGGCCCGTCCTCCGTCAGGCGCACCGTGCTGAGGATCTTCTGCACGGTCGCCTCCGGGATCTCGTCCTTGACGCCCTTGGCGCCGTACAGGTTCCAGGTGACGAAGTCCCCGGCGCCGTTCTTGAAGGCGAACGTGATCGCCTTGCCGTCGCTGTCGCACTTGCCGTTCTGCGGGGTGTTCTCCGAGCGCGCCGTGGCCACGCTGCCCTTGAGACCGGAGGCCGTGGTGTACGGCTTCGGCTTCTCGTACTCGATGCTCTTCTTGTCGGGCTGCGTGTACCCGCCGTAGATCCACCAGGGCACCCGGGTCTCGGCCGCCATGTCCGTGTCCTTGGCGCCGTTCTCACCGCGGGTGCCGGCGGTGGCGAGGGCGGTGTTCTCCTCGCGGCCGTCCTTGTTCTCGTCGCTCGTGCACCACTTGGACTTCAGGTACGCGGGGGCGGTGACGGTGGTGGTGCTCAGTTCCCCGTCCTTCTCCTCCCACTCGAAGCCCACGCTGGTGCCGGGCGTCTCGATCTCCCAGTCGGCGGGGACGTCGAACTTGGTGCCGAAGCGCGTGTTGACGACGACCTGCCAGCCCGGAACGGTCGCCTTCTCCCCCTCGCCGCCGCGCGGGTTGTCGTCCGAGGCGGAGGCGCTCGGTTCCGCGGAGGTGTCCTCGGACGCGGTCGCGGTCGGCTTGGCGTCCTTGCCGCCGCCGGCCTCGTCGTCCTTGTCGCCGCCGAGCACGAGGAACCCGGTGACACCGGCGGCCACGACCACGGCCGTCGCCGCCAGGACCGCCACCAGCTTCGTCCTGTTCCCGCCGCCCCCGCCCTGCGGCGGCTGAAGCCCGCCCGGCACGGTCTGCGCCCCCCACCCCGGCTGCTGCTGGTACGGGTTCGGCTGCTGGTAGCCGGGCTGCTGGTACGGATTCGGCTGCTGGTACCCCGGCTGCTGGTACGGGTTGTCCGACTGCGGGTTCTGCTCGCCCCCGGGCGGCTGCTGTCCTGGCCACATGGGCAGCAACCCTAGCCGCGCCGAGGACACGACGAGGTCACCGCCTTTCGACGGGAACGTAGCGAACCCGGTGCCGCCCGGCATGGCGACTCGATGTTACCCATGGGTAGCATATCGCTCATGAGCGCAGCCCGGATGACCATCGGCGAGATGCTCGCCGCCGCGGTGCCCATGGCCCGGACCCTCGGCCTCCGGTTCCTGGAGGCCGCGCCCGAGCGTGCCGTGGTGGTCCTGCCGGACCGGGCCGACCACCACAACCACGTGGGCGGACCGCACGCCGGCGCGGTGTTCGCCCTCGGCGAGTCGGCGGGCGGCGCGCTCGTGCTCGCCGCGTTCGGGGACCAGCTCGCGCGGGCCGTGCCGCTGGCCGTCCGCGCCGAGATCGCCTACCGGAAGCTGGCGATGGGCACGGTCACCGCCACCGCGACCCTCGGCCGCCCGGTCGCCGAGGTCGTGGCGGAACTCGACGGGGGCGTACGCCCCGAGTTCCCGGTCTCGATCGTCATCCGCCGCGAGGACGGCGCCGTCACCGGCGAGATGACCGTCGTCTGGACCCTGCGGCCCCACGGCTGACCACAGGGCCCTTCGGCCCGGTGGAGGCCTCCGGGGAGTCGTCGCCGGTGGTGGCCGGCCGCCGGATCCGCCGCAACCCGTTCGGGACGCGCACCGGACCCGTCGCCCACGCCGTGACGCACCACCGCGCCGCACCCGTCGCCGTCGTGGCGCACGGCCGAGGAGCACGGTGGGAACACATGAGCGCCGGGGACCGTGGTCCGACCCGGTAGGCTTCCCGTTCGTGCGCCGGGACCCGGCGCACGAACGGCGGACCGGGAGGACAGGGCGTTGCACGTGCAGGAGTGGCTCGAGACCGTACCCGCGGTCGCCGTGTACGCCCTGGTGGGGCTGGTCATCGGGCTGGAGAGCCTGGGCATCCCGCTGCCGGGCGAGATCATCCTGGTCTCCTCCGCGCTGCTCGCCTCCCAGCACGGCGACATCGACCCGGTGGTCCTCGGCGCCTGTGCCACCGCCGGCGCGATCATCGGCGACTCGATCGGCTACGCCATCGGCCGCAGGGGCGGGCGTCCGCTGCTGGCCTGGCTGGGCGCCAAGTTCCCCCGCCACTTCAGCGAGGCGCACATCGCGACCGCCGAGCGGTCCTTCACGAAGTGGGGCATGTGGGCCGTCTTCTTCGGCCGTTTCGTGGCCCTGCTGCGCATCTTCGCCGGTCCGCTCGCGGGTGTGCTGCGGATGCCGTACTGGAAGTTCCTGACCGCCAACGTCCTCGGCGGCATCCTCTGGGCGGGCGGCACCACCGCCGTCATCTACTACGTCGGCATCGTCGCCGAGTCCTGGCTGAAGCGCTTCTCCTGGCTGGGCCTGGTGCTGGCGGTCCTGATCGGCGTGACGTCGATGCTGGTGCTGAAGCGCAAGGCGAAGAAGGCGGCGTCGCCCACCCCGGAGCCCGTTCCCGCCGGCGAGTGAGGCCCCGGCCGGGGCGCGGGGGCAGCCGCGCGGGCGCGGCCGGCCCCCGGGGTCTCACGCGCCGTGCTCCTCCCGGTGGGCCTTCGCCAGCTCCGCGTACATCGTGCCGTTGAGGGTGAGTCCCTCCCGCTCCTCGGACGTCAGCTCCCGCCGGACCTTCGCCGGCACCCCCGCGACCAGCGACCCGGGCGGCACCCGCATCCCCTGCGGCACCAGCGCCTGCGCGGCGACGAGGGACCCGGCGCCGATCACGGCGCCGTTGAGCACCGTCGCCCCCATGCCGATCAGGCAGTCGTCCTCGACGGTCGCCCCGTGCACCACGGCGTTGTGTCCGATCGACACCCGCTCGCCCACGCTGACCGGAAACCCCGGGTCGGCGTGGAGCGTGCAGTTGTCCTGCACGTTGCTGCTCGCCCCGACGGAGATCCGTTCCACGTCACCGCGCAGCACCGCCCCGTACCAGACGCTCGCGCCCGCGTGCAGCGTCACGTCCCCGATCACCGAGGCCGTGGGCGCCACGAAGGCGTCCCCGTCCACCTCCGGCTCCCTGCCCCCGATACCCGTGATCAGTGCGCGGTGCGTCATCGCCCTCTCCTCCACCCGCCGTCCTCGACCCCACGCACCGTACGCCAACCCGGTGGGGTGAAGATCACAGGGGCTCCGGCCCGTCGGCGGGCCGCCCGCCGACTACGGTGAGCGGGTGCCGAAGCGCAAGAACACGTTCTCGTCCTGGCCGCGCCGCCTCGCTCAGCGCGCGGTCCACGCGGGCTGGACCTGGGCGCAGCGCACGGGCTCGGTGACCGCCGAGCACCCCGGCCGCTTCCGCTTCGGGGCGATGGGAACAGGTACCAGGCTCGCCTTCCCGCTCGGCACGGTCTTCGGCGAGCCCTGGATCCGCATCGGCGCCCACTGCATCATCGGCGAGCAGGTCACCCTCACCGCCGGCCTGATGCCCGGTCTCGACCTCGGCCCGGAGCCGATCCTGCGGATCGGCGACGGTGTCGTGCTCGGCCGCGGCAGCCACGTCATCGCCGACACGACCGTCACCATCGGCAGCGACTGCTACTTCGGGCCGTACGTCTACGTCACCTCCACCAACCACTCCTACGACGATCCGCACGAGCCCATCGGCAAGCAGTGGCCGCGGATGGAGCCGGTGGAGATCGGCCCCGGCTGCTGGATCGGCACCGGCGCGGTGATCCTGCCGGGGGCGCGCGTCGGACGGAACGTGGTGGTGGCCGCGGGCGCGGTGGTCCGGGGCGCGGTGCCCGACCACGCCGTGGTCGCGGGCGCCCCGGCCCGGGTGGTACGCCGCTGGACCCCCGACGGCGGCTGGCAGCCGCCGCTGCGCACCCCGGCTCCCGTGCCGATCCCGGAGGGCATCACACCGGAGCAGTTGCGGGCGTTGTCGGAGCTGGACGAGGAGAGCGTCGCACGGCTCGCCGACATGGACGAGAAGGACGTGCCCCGGCTCCCCGAGCTGGAGCCCGAGGGCTGAGCGGGCCCCGGCCGCGGCCGGGGCCCGCTTCGGCCGCAGTACAGTGCGGTGGGCGACCGGGCCCGCCCCGCGGCGGCCGGACACCGCGGTTCCGGGCGCCCCAGGTGACGGACGGAATGGACGGAATGTGTCGGACCTCGACCTGCTGACCCGGTCCCTGGCGCGCAACGTCAGGCGCTGGCGCACCGAGCGGGGCTTCACGCTGGACACGCTCGCGGCGCGGGCCGGCGTCAGCCGCGGCATGCTCATCCAGATCGAACAGGCCCGCACCAACCCGAGCATCGGCACGGTCGTCAAGATCGGCGACGCGCTCGGCGTCAGCGTCCCCACCCTGCTCGACTACGAGCGGGGCCCGGAGGTCCGGATCGTCCCCGCCGACCAGGCCGTGCGGCTCTGGCACACCGGGGGCGGCAGCTACAGCCGGCTGCTCGCCGGCACCGAGGCACCCGGACCGCTGGAGATGTGGGACTGGCGGCTCATGCCGGGCGAGAGCAGCGACTCCGACCCGCACCCCGCAGGCACGGTCGAACTCGTCCACGTCATGTGCGGGGAACTGACCCTCACCGTCGACGGAGCGGAGCACCGGGTGCCGGCCGGCGCCAGTGCCTCCTTCGAGGCCGGCACGCCGCACACGTACGGCAACCAGGGCGACGTCCCGATGGAAATGATCATGGCCGTCTCGGTGCCGCCCGTGCGCTGAGACACTCCGCGAAGGACCCGCGGACGGCTGTTACGGTGCGGCCATGCGCGCACCCATCGGAGACTTCGACCACGCCGCCCCCGCCCCCGACCGCCTCGACGAACTCACCGCGCCGGTCGCCGCCGCCGTCCGCGCCTGGAGCGGCGGCGTCCCCGCCGACCAGGTGCTCTACGTCGACACCGATCCGCGCTGGGCGGACACCGCCGTCTTCGTCGAGCACTACGGCCGGGACCTGCTGGAGCGGTCGGCGAACTGCGTGGTGGTGGCGGGCAGGCGCGGCGGGGAGACCACGCTCGCCGCGTGCGTCGTCCTGTCCACCACCCGGCTCGACGTCAACGGGGTCGTACGGCGTCACCTCGGCGCCCGCAAGGCCTCCTTCGCCCCGATGGACACGGCCACGGGGGAGACCGGCATGGAGTACGGCGGCATCACCCCGATCGGGCTGCCCGGCGACTGGCCGGTGCTGGTGGACGCGGCCGTCGTGGACCTGCCGTACGTGCTCGTCGGCAGCGGCCGGCGGCGCGGCAAGCTGCTGGTGCCGGGCAAGGCGTTCGCGGAGCTTCCCGGAGCGGTCGTACTGGAGGGGCTGGGCGTGGCCTGACGGGTCACCGCACCGCGTGGTGGGCGAGCGGCAGGTGCGGGTCCGCCGCGCCGGGCACCGGCTCCGGGTCGGCGTGGACCAGGGCGGCGGTCAGCCGGGGGACGGCGTGCAGCAGTGCGTGCTCGGCCTCGACGGTGACGCGATGGGCCTCGCGCACCGTCGCCCCGCCGTCCACCACGACCGCCACCTCGGCGCGCAGCCGATGGCCGATCCAGCGCAGCCGCAGCTCGCCCACCCCGCGCACGCCCGCAACCCCGGCCAGGGCCCGCTCGGCCCGGTCCACCAGCGCCGGATCGACGGCGTCCATCACCCGCCGGAACACCTCCCGCGCGGCGTCCCGCAGCACCAGGACGATCGCCGCCGTGATCGCCAGCCCCACCACCGGGTCCGCGTACCGCCACCCCAGGGCCGCGCCGCCGGCACCCAGCAGCACGGCCAGTGAGGTGAACCCGTCCGTGCGGGCGTGCAGTCCGTCGGCGACCAGCGCGGCCGAGCCGATGGCCCGTCCGACCCGGACGCGGTACCGGGCGACCCACTCGTTGCCCGCGAACCCCACCAGGGCCGCGACGGCCACCACCGGGACGTGCTCGACGGGACGCGGGTCCAGCAGCCGGTCCAGCGCCGTCCAGCCGGCGAAGGCCGCGGACGCGGCGATCGTCAGCACGATCGCGAGGCCCGCCAGATCCTCCGCGCGCCCGTAGCCGTAGGTGAAGCGCCGGGTGGCGGCGCGTCGGCCCAGGACGAAGGCGATGCCCAGCGGAACGGCGGTCAGCGCGTCCGCGGCGTTGTGCACCGTGTCGCCGAGCAGTGCCACCGAGCCCGACACGGCCACCACCGCCGCCTGCGCCAGCGCCGTCGTGCCCAGCACCGCCAGCGAGACCCACAGCGCGCGCATGCCCCTCGCCGAGGACTCCAGCGCGGAGTCGAGCCTGTCGGCCGTCCCATGGGAGTGGGGGGCGGACGGACGGGCGGGGCGGCGCAGCGTCGAAGCCCGGTGGTGCCCGTGCCGGTGGTGGTGCGCGTGTCCGTGCCGGTGGCGGCGGTCGCTCATGGGCGTCCCCTTCCGGTGCGCGAGGTGGACGCGGCGGCGTCCCCGCCGCCATTATGTGCGTGTGAGCGCACCCATGCACCTCTCACCTGCGCACGACGCGCACCCGCGCACCCCCGGCGAGGATCACTTCGCGCTCGCGGCGGAGCTGCTCGCCCTGCTCGGCGACCGCACCCGGCTGACCCTGCTGCACGCCCTGAGCGGCGGCGAGGCCGACGTCACCACGCTCACCGAGGCCTGTGGCGCGGCGCGGCCGGCGGTCAGCCAGCACCTGGCGCGACTGCGCCTCGCGGGACTGGTGGACACCCGCAAGGAGGGCCGCCGGGTGATCTACTCCCTGCGCGACGGCCATCTGCGGCGGCTGCTGGACGAGGCCCTGAACGTGGCCGACCACCGGATCGGCGACCGCCCCCCGCACGACTGACGGGGCCGGGCCTCAGTACCGCGCGGCCGTGCCGAGGTACTGCTCCGCGAAGGCGGCAGCGGCGGCGGGGGAGGAGAACAGACGGCGCAGCCGGGCCAGGGTGGTGCCCGCGCGGAACGGGTCCCCCGCCGCGCTGCCGTGGTACAGCTCGGACAGCCACTGGGAGAACTCCTGGTAGTCCCACACGCGCCGCAGACAGGCCCGCGAGTAGCCGGCCAGTCCGCTGTCGTCGCCCCCGGTGAGCCGGGCGGCCAGCGCGTCGCCCAGCAGGAACGCGTCGTGCAGGGCCAGGTTCAGGCCCTTGGCGGCGATCGGCGCGACCAGGTGGGCCGCGTCCCCGGCGAGGTACAGCCGCCCGAACGCCATCGGTTCGGTGACGTAGTCGTGCATGTCCAGCACGCGCTTCTCGATCAGCCGCCCCTCGGCCGGCGGGGCCGCCCCGGCCGCCCCCAGCCGGCGCCGCAGCTCCGCCCAGACGCGCTCGTGCGGCCAGTCGTCCGGGTCGTCGCCGGGCGGGCACTGGAGGTAGTAGCGGGTCACCCCGGGACTGCGGGGCATCTGACCGGCGAAGCCGTCCGGGTGACAGCCGAACAGCACGCAGTCGGCGGACGGCGGCGCCTCGGCGAGCAGGGCCAGCCACCCGATGCCGTAGTCGTGGCGTGCCACCCGGACCCGCTCCGCGGCGACGGACGCCCTGGTCACCCCGCGGGCGCCGTCGCAGCCCGCGACGAAGTCGCAGACGACGACCTCCCGCCGGCCCGTCTCCGGGCGGACGTACGACACCGACGGGCGGTCGCCGGCCGGATCGTGCAGCCGTACGTCGCGCACGCCGAACCGGATGCCCCCGCCCCGCACGTCCGCGTACTCCCGCACCAGGTCCGTCACCAGCAACGGCTGCGGGTACACCCAGTGGTGGCTGCCCGTCAGCTCCCGGTACGGGAAGCGGTACCGCCGCCCGCCGAAACGGAACTCGCACGCGGTGTGCCGCTCGGCCCGTTCCAGCAGGTTCCGCGCCAGGCCCCGACGCTCCAGACCGCGTACGGCCCACTCCTCGATCACCCCGGCCCGCGGCCGCCGTTCGATGAACTCCCGGCTCTCGGCCTCCAGGACCAGACAGTCCACACCGGCCGCCCGCAGGATGTTGCCGACGGTGAGCCCCGCGGGGCCCGCGCCCACGACGACGACCGGACAGCGGCGCGGGGAAAGGGAGTCGAGGCGGGGGGAACGCTCGTCCATCGCGCCATTATGGCGGCGCGGCGCCCCCGCGACAGGTCCTGGGACCCGGCGCGGAGGTCCCTAGCCGAGCCGGGGTATCTCGATCGCCGGGCAGCGGTCCATCACCATCTCCAGGCCCGCCGCGCGGGTCCGCCCGTACGCGGCCTCGTCGATGACGTCGAGCTGGAACCACACCGCCTTGGCGCCCTTGGCCACCGCCTCGTCCGCGACGGCCCCGGCCAGCTCGCCGTTGACGAACACGTCCACGACGTCCACCTCGAAGGGGATGTCCGCGAGGGAGGCGTAACCCCGCTCGCCGTGCACGGTCTCGGCCTTCGGGTGCACCGGCACCACGCGCTTGCCGAACCGCTGGAGCACCCGGGCCACGCCGTACGCCGCGCGCTGCCGGTTCGACGACAGGCCGACCACGGCCCAGGTGTCACCGAGTCCGGTGAGGATCTTGCGGACCGTCGCCTCGTCGCCGTACACCGTCGGCCTCCCGGGAGTCGTGAAAGGGCTGTCACCCCGCACAACGAAGCGGGACGCGCGGTGATTCCCGGCCCCGTCCGTTCCCCGCCGGTGGCCGGTGGACCGTACCGGTCACCGGGCCGCCCGGAGCCGGGAACCGCACACGGCGACCCGGAAAGCGGCCCGGAATACCTGCGGACGCCCGCTCACGCGCCTACGCTCGCCCCGTGCTGCGCATCACCGACGCCCGAACCGGCGAACCCGTGGACGCCGCCCCCGCCCGGCGGGGCCTGACCCGGGTCGAGGCCCACACCCAGGGGCTCGATCCGACGAACCTGCGTGTACTGCTCGTCGCCGACCTGCTCGTACGTGCCCTGGAGCTCGGCGGCACACCGGTCTGGGCGCTGCTCACCGGCGAACGGCAGCGGGCGGAGCTGCGCGCGGCGGGCGCGGCCCTCGGGGTCCGCCCCTTCGAGGACGGCGGGGAGGCCGGCACCGGCCTGGGCGAGGCCCAGGTCCTGCACGTGGTGAGCGAGGACGGCACGGCACCCGACGGCGTGCGCGTCACCGTGGCCCCCGTGCACGGGGAGACGGGCGACGCCGATCCCGCCGCCCTGCGCCTGGCCCTGCTCACGCGTCCCAGGAGCGAGCCCGTGACGGTCGGCCCGGCCGCCCTGGCCGACGCCGCCGGCACCCTCGACCGCTGGCGCCGG
>NZ_JBEORT010000151.1:0-12159 GCF_040302425.1 Streptomyces sp. NPDC126497 | reverse complement strand
GCTCGTGGCGCGGGCGCTGGCGGAGGCGCGCCGGGAGCGGCTGCGCCGCCCCTTCGCCGAGGCCGGGCCGTGGATCCGGCGCTACCTGGGCACGGCCCCGCCGCCGGCCGCCCGGCGCACGCCCGGCGCCGGGCCGGCCCCGCGCCCGTACGGGCCGCCGTCCCCGGTCGTGGAGGAGCTGAGCGGGCGCGAGCGCGACGTGCTGCGGCGGCTGGCCCTGGCGATGTCCACCGAGGAGATCGCCGCCGACCTGTACGTGTCGGTGAACACGGTCAAGACCCACCTCAAGAACGTCTACCGGAAGCTGTCCGTCAACCGCCGCAACGAGGCGGTGCGCCGCGCCCGCGAACTGGACCTGCTGTGACGGAGGGAACGCCATGGCCCACTGGCGGGCGCTGATCGTCCCGGGGACCGCGCAGTTCCTGATGGTCCTCGACACGTCGGCCATGAGCGTCTCCGTCAGCCGGCTGGTCGACGACTTCGACACCGAGGTCACCGCCGTCCAGGCCGTCATCACCCTGTACGCGCTGGTCATGGCGGCCTTCATGATCATCGGAGGGCGGCTGGGGGACGTCCTCGGACGGCGGCGCGTCCGCCTCGGCGGTCTCGTCGTCTACGCCACGGCCTCGGCCCTGACCGCCGTCGCGCCCACCCTGTGGGTGCTGGTCCTCGGCCTGGTGATCCTCTCCTGCAAGCTCTGGCTGAAGCACTGAGCCGGGCGGCCGCTCACCTGTACGGGGTGAGCCGGGCCGCCGCCCGGCGGCGGACGATCGCAGGGTACGGGCACGGCCCGCCTGTCCCAGGCCACCCGGGGAGCGGCTCATGCGCTACGAGATCCGTGTCGACGGACATCTCTCGGAACCGCTGATCAAGGTTTTTCCGGAACTCGACCACGTGACGATGTCCGGCCAGACCCTGCTGTTCGGGCACGTCGTCGACGAGGCGCACCTCTACGGGCTGCTGGCCCGCTGCCAGTCGCTGGGCCTGCGCGTCCTGGAGATGCGCCAGGTGCCGGAGTGAGGTCCCGGCCGGCGGGTCACGGACTCCCGGCGCGCACCCTGCCGGACCGCACGGCCTCGCCCAGCGCCGCGAAGTCCCGCTCGTTGAGGTCCGCGTAGGCCTGCGCGAATCCGGCGAGCGCCCGGTCGAAGCGGTCGCCTCGCCCCAGGTAGGCGGCGATGGCGACCGGGTCGCCGGAACGGGCGTGGGCGCGCGCCAGGCTCGCCCCGCACAGCCGCGCGAACAGCCGCAGCAGCGTCGGGTCCATGGTCTCCGGCCGGGCGATGCCCTTCCAGTCCCGCAACTGCCGCACGTAGAAGTCCCGGGGGCGTCCGTCGAGGCCCAGGGCGTGCGTCCAGCCGAGCAGGATGTCGCTGGTCGTCTGGATCAGCCGCTGCCCCGCCACGACCCGGCGGCCCTGGTTGTCGTACCGCTCGCCCTCCGTGTGCGGGGCGAGCACCGACTCCTGCGCCTCCTTGGCCTGCAGCAGCAGGGGGTCGTCCTCGTCCCGGCCGAGCAGCAGCACGATCCAGCAGCGGGTGCCGACACTGCCGACGCCCACCACCTTCCGGGCCGCGTCGACCGGACGGTAGCGCCCCAGCAGGTGCCGGTGCTCCGACGACAGCGAGCGCGCGTACCCGTCCAGGACCCCGCGCAGGGCCTTCCCCTCGGTCGAGGGATCGTCCACCAGGCCGCCCAGCGGCGTGATCAGCGGCGGGTCCGGGGCGATGCGCCGCTCCCCGTCCTCGACCCGCGTGAGCTTGGCGAAGGCCTGGAGGTGGGTGCGGGTCCTGGCGCGCGCCGCCGCCCGGGCGGCGCGTCGCCGGGCCTCGCGGTCCGTCGACGAGGCCATGAGCTCCCGCAGCCGGTCGGCGTCGTCCTGCGCGTACCAGACGTCGAGGGTGCGCATGCCGGCGAACTCCCGCATGCGCCGCCGGTAGGCCTTCACACAGGCCCGCACGGCCTCGTCCTGCGCCTCGACGGGGAAGCCGTTCGCCCGGCCGGCGACGGCGAGGCTCGCCGCCAGCCGCTTGACGTCCCATTCGAAGGGGCCGGTGTGCGTCTCGTCGAAGTCGTTGACGTCGAAGACGAGACGGCGCTCCGGGGAGGCCAGCAGGCGGAAGTTGAGCAGGTGGGCGTCGCCGCACAGCTGCACGGTCAGACCGGTGTCCGGGGCCCGCCCGAGGTCCGCCGCCATGATCGCCGCCGCTCCCCGGTAGAACCGGAAGGGGGACTCGAGCATGCGGCCGTAGCGGACCGGCACCAGTTCGGGCAGCCGGGTCGCCGACTGCCGCTCGACCACGTCGACGGGGTCGGGCCGGTCCCGGGCCGCCTCGAACCGGCCGTGGGACGAGCGCGGCGCACGGCCGCGCGCCTCCTTGCCGTACGCGGCCCGCTCGGCCGGGGAGAGGGAGGCGCTGAACGGACTCGGTACGGCCATCGCTGTCTCCCACCTGCCCCGCGGACGACGACTGCCCGCCGGACGACGACTGTTCGCCGCCATCCCACCGCGCCCGCGCCCCGGCCGGATCACCCGCCGCGGGTGACCCGGCGACGGCGGCCGGGCGGAAGGCTGGTCCCGCGCCCGCGCCGCGGCCCGGGCGCGCCGCGCGGGAGGAGGAACCATGAGCACCACACCCGGTCCGGCCCCCGGCCCCGGCCGGACGCACCCGCCCGGCGGCGCGGCCCCCGGCCCGCCGGACGGCCCCGCCGAGATCCTGGGGGCGCTCGGACGCTCCTGGCAGTGGATCCTCGCCTCAGCCGTCGCCACCCTCGTGCCGGGCGTCGTCGTGCTGGTGTGGCCGGACACCACGCTGCACGTCCTCGCGGTGCTCATCGGCCTGTACCTGCTGGTGGCCGGGGCGTTCCGGTTCGTCGGCGTCCTCGGCCGGGAGGAGCGGGGCGCACGGCTGCCCGAACTCCTGCTCGCGGTGCTGTACGTCCTGGCCGGTGTGCTCTGCCTGCGCAACCCCCTGCAGACCATCGCCGCCCTCTCCCTGATCGTCGGGGTGGTCTGGCTGGTGTCGGGGATGCTCGTCTTCTTCACGGCCGTCGCCTCGCGGGACCTGCCGCACCTCGGTGCGGCCCTGCTCGCCGTCGTCGCGGGGATCGTCGTCCTCGCCCTGCCGGCCGAATCGGCCCGGGCGCTGACCCGGCTGCTCGGCCTGTGGCTCGTCCTGCTCGGACTGGCCGAGGCCGCCGTCGCCCTGGCCTGGCGGGCCGCGCTGCGCGGGTCGGGCCCCACGGGGACGCCGCGCCGTCCCGCGGGGACCGGCTGAGGCACCGGGCCCCGAGGGGGCGGTACTTCACCCGCCCCGGGTGAGGCGGCGGTCCCCCGCCGCGCACACGCTGGGGCCGGCACATCACGGGACATCGGGCACGGGCGGCCCGGGACGGAGGAGTGGGATGAGGGGTGCGACGTACCTCGCGTACGACTATCCGCTGCTGAGCGCCTTCCTGACCATGCTGGTCCTCTTCCTGTGGGTCATGTGGTTCGTCCTGCTCTTCCGGGTCGTCATGGACATCTTCCGCGACGACGACCTGAGCGGCTGGGCCAAGGCGGGCTGGCTGGTGTTCACGATCGTGCTGCCCTTCCTGGGCGTCTTCGTCTACGTGATCGCCCGCGGCAAGAACATGGGACGCCGCGAGATCGCCCAGGCGCGCGCACAGCAGGAGGCCTTCGACAGCTACGTCCGGGAGACGGCCAAGGGCGCCGACGGCCGCACCGGCAGCGTCGACGAACTCGCCCGGCTGTCCGAGATCAAGGCCCGCGGCGACATCTCGGACGACGAGTTCCGCAGGGCGAAGGAACTGGTCCTGAGCGGACACGGCCCGGCGGAGCACCCGGACCGCTTCGCCTCGTCCGCCGGGCGCTGACCGCACGACACCGAATCGAGGCACCGCAATGACAGCGACACACCCGACGCACGGCGCACGCACCGCGACCGGCACGCGCGCGCCGTCGGCGAAGCGGCAGTGGGCCGAGGGCCTGACGGTCTTCGCCGCCGTCTCGCTCATGATCGTGTCGGTGCTCGACATCCTCCGGGGCGTCATGGGCATCGCCGAGGACGACGTCTTCGTCACGACGCAGGACTACGTCTTCCAGTTCGACCTCAGCGCCTGGGGCTGGACCCACCTGGTGCTCGGCGCCATCGGCGTGCTCGTCGGCCTCGGCCTGGCCCGGGGGGCCCTGTGGGCCCGCGTCGCCGGCGTGACGATCGCCGGGCTCCTCGTCATCGCCAACTTCCTGTCCCTGCCGTACTACCCGGTCTGGTCCGTCGTGATGATCGCCTTCTCCGGGTTCATCATCTGGGCGCTGTGCGTGCCGCGTGCGCACGGCGGCGCCGAACGCTGAGCCGGGGCTCCGTGCGGACCGCCGGCCGGGAGGGCACGGGACGGGCGCGACTGGCCCTCCCCGCCCTCGCGGCCGGCGTCCTGGTCCCGCTCGTGGCCGCCGGCCTGCGCAGTGTGCTCCGGGCGCTGCTCGGCCTCGCCGGACCGGCCCTGGCGGCCGTGGGACTGTGGTGGACGCTCGCCCACTCGGGAGCGGTGCGGACCGCCGGCGCGGTGCGTACCCGGTGGGGGAGCGGGGCACCCGACCGGCCGCGGGTGGTGCGGCTCGCCCTGGGGCGGCGGGAGGACGGCCCGTGACACGACGGTCGCGCTCGCGGCCGGGAAGGCGGTGGACATGTGCCGTTGGCTCGCCTATTCGGGCACCCCCATCCTGCTGGAGAGCATCCTCTACAAACCGGTCCACTCACTGATCGACCAGAGCCTGCACGCCAGGATGGGCGTCGAGACGACCAACGGCGACGGGTTCGGCGTGGGCTGGTACGCGTCGCACAAGGACAGCCCCGCCGTCGTCCGGGACATCGGCCCGGCGTGGAGCGACCGCAACCTGCGGGAGATCGCGGAGCACGTCGTCTCGCCGCTCTTCTTCGCCCACATCCGGGCCTCGACCGGCACGGCGGTGCAGCAGACCAACTGCCACCCGTTCCGGCACGGCCGCTGGATGTGGATGCACAACGGGGCGATCGCCGAGTTCCACCGGCTCCGGCGCGACCTCGCGCTGGCCGTCGACCCGGAGCTGTTCCCGTACGTCGAGGGGTCCACGGACTCGGAGATGATGTTCTACCTGGCGCTGACCCTCGGTCTGGAGGAGGACCCGCCCGGCGCCGTCGCCCGGATGGCCGGCCTGGTGGAACGCGTCGGCCACGAGCACGGCGTGGAGTTCCCGCTGCAGATGACCGTCTCGGTGACCGACGGCGTGCACCTGTGGGCGTTCCGCTACTCCAGCCAGAAGGAGTCGCGCTCGCTCTTCTACAGCACCCGCGTGGAGACGCTGCGCTCCCTCCACCCCGACGTGGCGTTCCTGCGCGAGATCTCCGGCGACGCCCGCCTCATCGTCTCCGAACCCCTGGGCGACCTGCCCGGCGCCTGGAACGCCGTCCCCGAGGGCACCTACGGCGTGGTGGGGCCCGACGGGGACGAGATGCGCTCCTTCGCGCCCGCCGCGTGAAGACCGGCACCCCCGTGTCGCGCCGGACCCGTTGACCTCCCCCTGACACACCCTTACCTTGTCGGCGTTCGTCATGTCAGATGTCGTTCGGGATCACGAACGACGTCCTTCTCCCCCACGAGAGGCAGACCGCATGAGCCGCGCCGCCGAGGACCTGCCCGACCTTCCCCCGCCCCCCGCCCGCAGACTCCTGCTGAAGGGTGCCCTCGCCGCGGGCGCCCTGGCCGCGGCGGCCCCCGCCGCCGCCCACGCCGCGTCCCCGAAGGCGGCCCCGTACGTGAACCCGCTCGTCACCCGCCGCGCCGACCCGCACATCACCCGGCACACCGACGGCTTCTACTACTTCACCGCCACCGTCCCCGAGTACGACCGGATCGTCCTGCGCCGCTCCCGCACCCTGGGCGGACTCGGCCGGGCCGCCGAGTCCGTGATCTGGCGGGCGCACCCCACCGGCGACATGGGCGCCCACATCTGGGCGCCGGAGATGCACCGCGTCGCCGGCAAGTGGTACGTCTACTTCGCCGCCGCGCCCGCCGAGGACGTGTGGGCGATCCGCATCTGGGTCCTGGAGAACGCCCACCCCGACCCCTTCAAGGGCACCTGGGTGGAGAAGGGGCAGGTCAAGACCGCGTGGGAGACCTTCTCCCTGGACGCCACCACCTTCGCCCACCGCGGCACCCGCTACCTCGCCTGGGCCCAGCACGAACCCGGCATGGACAACAACACCGCCGTCTGGCTCTCCGAGATGGCGAACCCCTGGACCCTGACCGGTCCCCAAGTACGGCTGTCCACGCCCGAGTACGACTGGGAGCGCGTCGGCTTCGCCGTCAACGAGGGGCCGTACGTCCTGCACCGCAACGGCCGGCTGTTCATGACCTACTCGGCCAGCGCCACCGACCACCACTACTGCGTGGGCCTGCTGACCGCCGACGAGGACAGCGACCTCATGGACCCCGCGAGCTGGGCCAAGTCGCCCGTCCCCGTCTTCACCAGCAACGACACCACCCGGCAGTACGGCCCCGGCCACAACTGCTTCACCGTCGCCGAGGACGGCCGCACCGACGTCCTCGTCTACCACGCCCGCCCGTACAAGGAGATCACCGGCGATCCGCTGGACGACCCCAACCGGCACACCCGGATCCAGAGGCTCGGCTGGAAGGCGGACGGCACCCCCGACTTCGGCGTTCCCGTGGCCGACACCGGGAGGGGGTGACATGAGACGGCGCACGCCCTGCTGCTCACCCTCTGTCTCGCGCTCGCCGGCGCGCCGGCCACCGCGGGACCCGCACGGGCCGCCCCGCAGACCATCGCCAACGGCACCCGGTCCACCGACCGTTCGGGAAACCCCGTGCACGCCCACGGCGGCGGCGTCCTCGGGGTCGGCGGGTACCACTACTGGTTCGGCGAGCACCGCAACGCCGACCACACCTCCCGCTCGCGGGGCGGCGAACCGGTCCTCGTGCCCCCGGTCGTGCGGCGCTGGCTCAACACCGACGGCACCCTGGACAACGGCACGGCCCTGCTGGTCAACGGACTCGGCGTCGATCACCCGGCCGTCGTCCGCTCCGTCGCCGCCGACCGGGACGTCCCGCTGATCGACCTCACCGCGCGGACCAAGGAGCTGGTGGAGTCCCCCGGCGTGGAGGGCTCCAAGGCGCTGTGCCTCACCGACGAGAAACGGGACAACACGCACACCTCCGCGCACGGCGCCACCGTGTACGCGGACCTGGTCCGCCGAGAACTGCTGAACCTGCGTCCGGTGCCCCGGGGCGCGGTCGGAAGAGGATGAACCCCCGGGGCGCTCCGACCGGAACCGGGGCGCCCCGGGCCCACCCGCGCACGGACGGTTCGGCCGGCACCGAAGCGTCCCGCTCCTAGCGTGGCCGCATGAACGAGAACGCACCGGCCCCCACCCCTTCCGCGGCCGTCACCGGCATGGTCGACCACGTCCTCGCGCTGGCCGCCACCTGGACCCGCTGGGACGGCGAACCCGCGCACGCCGACGGCCGCCTCCACACCCCGCACAAGGCGATCCGCCGCGTCGCCGACCACCTCGTCGACCACCTCGCGGAGATGGAGGCCCGGCTCGCCGGTGAGGACCCGCAGCCCGACCACTGGCACGCCTCCCTGATCACCACCGGGGCCGACCTCGCCCCCTTCACCCCGCAGGACCTCGACGAGGCCCGCAGCCGCCTCACCCGGCTCGCCCGCGTCTGGGCCAACCGCCTCGACGCGCTCACCGACGAACAGCTCGACGACTCGCCCGGCGAGGGCTGGAGCTTCCGCGAACTCGCCCGCCACCTCACCGAGTCCGTCTACTACGCCGATGCCGTCGGAGACCTGTCATGAGCGCCTTCGCCGACCTCCACCACGCGGACGAACCCCTGCTGCTGCCCAACGCCTGGGACCACGCCTCCGCGCACCTCCTGGCCGCGCACGGCTTCCGGGCCGTCGGCACCACCAGTCTGGCCGCCGCCGCGGCGGCCGGGCTGCCCGACGGGGCCGCGGCCACCCGCGAGGAGACGCTGCGGCTCGCCCGTACCCTCGGCCCGGGACCGTTCCTGCTCTCGGTGGACGCGGAGGGCGGCTTCGGCGACGACCCGGACGAGGTGGCCGAGTTCGCCCGGGAGCTGTACGCGCTGGGCGCCGCCGGCATCAACCTGGAGGACGGACTGGGTCCCGCCGACCGGCACGCGGCGAAGATCGCCGCCGTCCGGGCGGCGGCCCCCGGCCTCTTCGTCAACGCCCGTACCGACACGTACTGGCTCGCCGACGGCGAGGACACCACCCGCCGCCTCGACGCCTACGTCGAAGCGGGCGCGCACGGCGTGTTCGTACCCGGCCTCACCGGCCCCCGGGAGATCACCGGCCTGGTGCGCGGCCTGGCCGGCGTCCCCCTCAACGTCCTCCACTCGCCCGCCGGCCCCTCCGTCCCCCGCCTCGCCGACCTCGGCGTCCGCCG
Organism: Streptomyces sp. NPDC126497; assembly: GCF_040302425.1. Classification (NCBI taxonomy): domain Bacteria; kingdom Bacillati; phylum Actinomycetota; class Actinomycetes; order Kitasatosporales; family Streptomycetaceae; genus Streptomyces; species Streptomyces sp. NPDC126497. The sequence continues at coordinate 3,679 of NZ_JBEORT010000151.1, read as the reverse complement.
CGTCAGCCTCGGCTCGCTGCTGTACCGGCGGGCCCTGGGCGCGGCGGTGGAGGCGGCGGCCGCCGTCAGGGCGGGCCGGGGGCCAAAGGGCACGACGCCGTCGTACGAGGAGGTCCAGTCGCTGAGCCGGCGGAACCGCGGCGGGAGCGGCGGCACGGCTTCCCCCGGGTGACCCCGGCACGCGCCCCGGCGGTCAGCTCGCCGAAGGGCGCGGCCAGTTCACCAGGGCGACGTGCAGGGCCTCGACCGTCACGTCCCAGGAGGCCCGGACGTCCCGGGGGTCGCCGAAGGCGCCGGCGGACTCCAGGGCGCAGTAGCCGTGGAAGGTGCTGCGCAGCAGGCGCACGGCGTCGGTCAGGCCGGGTTCGTCCAGGCCGTACGCCCGGAGCAGGCCGTAGGTGACCTCGGCGGTGCGGCGCATCACGGGGGAGTCGGAGACCAGGGCCTGGTCCAGGGGGATCCGGGTGGCCGCGTAACGGCCCGGGTGGGCCAGGGCGTACTCCCGGTAGGCGTTCGCGAAGGCGGCCAGCGCCTCCCTGCCGGTCCGGCCGGCGACCGCCGCCGCGATCCGGTCGGTCATCTCCCCGCCCGCCAGCAGGGCCATCCGGGTGCGCAGGTCCCGCAGGCCCCGCACGTGTGCGTACAGACTGGCGTCCCGCACGCCGAAACGCCGGGCCAGCGCGGACAGGGTGACGTTCTCGTAGCCCGCCTCGTCGGCGAGGTCGACGGCGGCCGCGACGAGACGGTCGGCGGTGAGTCCGGCACGGGGAATGGGGGCCTCCGAAGCAAACCCGACAGGAGGCGCCCAGCCTACCGAGCGGACGGGGGCGAGCCGCCGCGTCCGGGGCATGCGCCGCTCACCCGCACGTCGTTCAACGTTCACACGCTTCCTTGATCCTCCCCACGCGGCGTCGTTGCGCCGCGGTACCGAGGAGGCACTTCATGGGTCACGGGCACGCACACGGACACCCTCACCACCATCACGGACACGACCACCGGCACGAGACGACGGCCCCGCTGCCCGCCGCCTTCGACACCTCGGTGCCCGACGAGGCGCTGAACCCCGAGCAGAGGTCCCGCCGTACGCTGCTGCGCCGGGCCGGGCTGCTCGGCGCGGGCCTCGCGGCCGGCACGGTGCTCTCCGCCGGCGCCGGCGCGGCCACGCCCGCGTACGCGGCGGGTGACGGCGGCCGCGGCAGGAGCAGGAGCAGGGGTTTCCTGTGGCTGGCGGGCGACCACCACATCCACACCCAGTACAGCAGCGACGGCAAGTACCGCGTCGTCGACCAGGTCCGCCAGGGCGCCCGGCACGGCATGGACTGGCTGGTCATCACCGACCACGGCAGCACCACCCACGCCAGGATCGGCGTCGAGAAGGTCAACCCGGACATCAAGGAGGCCCGCGCCGCCTACGGGGACACCCTCGTCTTCCAGGGCCTGGAGTGGAGCATCCCGGCCGCCGAGCACGGCACCGTCTTCGTCCACCCGGGTCCGGGCGAGGTCTCCGTCCTCAAGCAGTTCGAGACCGACTACGACGGCGGCGTCAAGGGCGCCACCGCCTCCACCCCGGCCAACGAGGCGCTCGCCGTCGCCGGGCTGAACTTCCTCGCCGAGCAGGTCAGGCGGCGCAAGGTCAAGGACGCCCTGATGCTCGCCAACCACCCCGCGCGCAAGGGCATCGACTCCCCGCACGAGATCCGCGCCTGGCGCGACGCCACCGGCGACCGGCGGATCGCCGTCGGCTTCGAGGGCGCCCCCGGCCACCAGGCGGGCGGTCTGCCGGCACCGCTCGGCCCGGGCGGGGCCCGCGGCATCTACGACGGCGGCCCGAGCGCCAACTCCTTCGCCGGCTACCCGCTGGAGAGCTACCGCACCTGGGGCGGCTTCGACTGGATGACCGCCACCGTCGGCGGCCTGTGGGACAGCCTCCTGGCCGAGGGCCGCCCCTGGTGGATCACCGCCAACTCCGACTCCCACCAGGTGTACGGCGACACCGCCGCCCGCGGCGGCGGCGACTTCAACGCCAACGGCCGCTACGACGACCCGGTCTACGCCGGACGGATCGACCTCACCGAGAACGACTACTGGCCCGGCCAGTACAGCCGCACCCACGTCGGCGCCGACGGCTTCTCCTACGCCGCCGTCATGGACGGCATCCGCGCCGGCCGCATCTGGGTCGACCACGGCCAGCTCATCAGCGGCCTCGACGTCCGCGTCTCCGGCGGCGGCCGCTGGGCCACCCTCGGCGGCGCCCTGCACGTGCGCAAGGGCACCAGGGTCACGCTGACCGCCGACATCGCCCTCGCCGGCGGCCCCAACTGGGCCGGGTTCACCCCCAAGCTCGCCCGCGTGGACGTCGTCCAGGGCGATGTGACCGGCCCGGTCGCCGACAAGGACACCTTCACCGCGCCCACCGCGCGGGTCGCCCGGTCGTACGACGTCGGCAAGACGGCCGGCACCGTCCGCGTCACCTTCGACCTCGGCCGCGTCGACCGCCCGGTGTACGTCCGGCTGCGCGGCACCGACGGCAACCGGACCGCCGTCGGCGCGATGGGCGCGAAGGTCGACCCGGCGGGCCCCGCCCTCGACGTCGTCGGCGACGCCGACCCGTGGCGCGACCTGTGGTTCTACTCCAACCCGGTGTGGGTCCTGCCGTCGTGACGCCGCACGCCCTCACCGTGGACGCGGGCATCGGGGACCTGCTCGACGCCGACCGCCTGCTGCACCGGATGGCGGCCGGACTCGGCCTCCCGGAGGACGTGTTCGGCTGCACCCACCTGGTGCGCGACGACCGTCCGCGCGTCGTCGTGTCGCTGTCCCCGTCCTCGCGACCGCTCCCGGAGACCCTCCGGGAGCGGCTCGCGGAGTACGGAGCCGTCTCCCCGGGCCTGCCCGACGAGGTGGGGCGCGCGGTGCTCTACCCGGGTGTCTCCGCCCTCACCGGCACGCTGACCGTCGCGGAGCTGCTCGCCCGCTCCGCGATCGCCCGCGTGAGGGTCCTGGGCACGCCCGAGCCGCCCGGCCCGGACACGCGCGTCGTGACCCGGGACCACGTGCGGCCGCAGTGGCAGCGGGACGAACTCGTCCTCGCCGCCACTCCGGCCCGGGGCGGCGCCCTGGTGCCGTTCGAGGTCCCGGACCCCACGCCCTGCTGCGCGGACCACTGAGCTGCGTCAGCCGCGCGGCGGGGAGAAGACGAAGGAGAACTCCGCGGGCCCGGGCCACAGGTGGTACCGGGGGAGCGGGCCCGGGCCGCACGACTGGGAGCCGATGCCGTGCAGCCGGTGGTCCAGGTGGACCCGGACCGTGTCGCCGGGGACGAGGTCGGTGCGGTGCCGGGCGGCGTCCAGCCGCCCGGTGGTCCAGGGCCTGGCCGTGAACCGGAACTCCGGTTCGCCGTCGACCCGCAGACCGCCGATCTCCGCCCAGCGCACGCCGGCACGGGCGCCGTTCTCCTGCGGGCGGACGCAGGGCGTCTGGAGCTCCCCCACGCTCGCGTCCCACAACAGCGGGGGCAGGGTTCCGCGGCCGGGCGAGACGTCCTCGACGTAGTCGGCCGCCGGGGTGTGCGATGCCATGGTCCTCCTAGGGCCTCTCGTTTGGATCATGTCGGCGTCGCGGGGCTTGGCACGCGCATCTGCCGCGTTGTCGTCAGTTGCCGACGCTCCGCGTTGGCGCC
>NZ_JBEORT010000150.1:0-12737 GCF_040302425.1 Streptomyces sp. NPDC126497 | reverse complement strand
CGGCGGGGGAGGGCGGCGCCGGCACCGGGACGGGCCGGTGCCGCACCGGCAGCTTGTCGCCCGGCCCCTCGGATGCGGCCTCCGGACGCCCGGCCCCGGACGCGCCGATCAACGCCCGCCCGTGCGCGGACAGCGCGCCGCGCCCGGTGATCCCGAGCAGTTCCGCCTCGGAGAGCGTCCACCGCGCGATCCGCGTCCGCAGGTCCTCGCCGTCCCCCGTCCCGCGGGCGTCCTCCGTCGCCTGCCCGGCGGAACCCCGCACGCCGCCGCGCGGCGGCCGCTCCCAGCGCAGCCGCGCCAGGACCGACCCGGGGGCCGGCGCGGCCCCCTCCGGGAGCCCGGCCAGCAGGGTCAGCACCCGGTGCCGCACCTCCGGGGCCGCCGAACGGTCCAGGTCCGGGCCCAGCGCCGACAGCGTGCGGTCCTTCGCGTCCCGCCCGCCGACCAGCCCCGGCGTCCGCGTCGCCGCCAGCCACGTCGTGGCCAGGTGCGCCCACCGCTCGGCGGCGGGCCGCTCGAGCCACTCGTCGTACGCCGGGGTCGCCGCGTACCGCTCGTCCACCTCCCCGTCGGAGGCCAGCAGCCCGGCCGCGTAGGCGAGTTCCAACCAGAACGCGGCCACCGGCTCGGGCACGTCCAGGGCCACGGCGGTCCGCTTCAGGTCCCGCACGCTCAGCCCGCCGGCCCGCAGCACCGTGGGGCCGCCCCCGTGCCAGTCCTTCAGCAGCTCCTCGATCGTCGCCAGCGCCGTGTACGCCTGCCCGGCCGCCGTCGCGTCCACCACCTGGGGACGGTGCGCGGCGGCGGTCTCGACGGGCGGCGGCAGCGGCTCCGGCGTCCGGTGCGCCCGCCCGGCCCGCAGCCGCAGCGCGACCTCGCGCGGCAGGACGACCGTGCCGGGCGCCGTCGGCAGCAGCAGCCCCCGGTCCAGGAGCCAGCGCAGCCGGGGCGCGGGATCGGCGGTGACCTGCCCGTACGGCGGACCCCAGACCAGCCGCTCCAGCACCTCCACGGACTCGGCCGGCGCCTCGTCGAGCAGCGTGGACATCCGCACCGGGTCCTCGAACAGGGCGGTCAGGGCGGCCACCGCGGACACCGAGTCGTGCGTGGAGGGCAGTCCCGCCGTCGCCACGATCTCCTGGATCCGCCCCGGCGACATCCCCGCCGTGGCCTCCCGCACCGTCGGGCCGAGCCCGGTCGGCGAGGGGTGCTGCGGCGACGGCGCCAGCAGCTCGCGGGCGGTGCGGACCAACCGCAGCCGGTCGTCCCCGCCCCACACCAGGGCCTGCTCGCGCAGGGTGCCGAGCGCGTGCGGCAGCGCGGCGGAGACCGCCGGGTCGCCGTCGTCGCCCGCCAGCAGCCCGAGCAGCTCCCCGTACGTCGCCGGGTCCGCGGCCACCGCCAGCGCCTGGGCCGTCTGCAGCGTGAACCGGTCCAGCCGCTCCAGCGCCCGGACGACCGAGGCGCGGGTGCCGGCGCGGGTGGCGAGCTGGGTGAGGTCGGTCGGCACGGGCGTGACGAGGTCCGGCCGGCTGCGCAGCAGCGCGGCCAGGGCCACGTCGTCCCGTCCGCGAAGGGCCTCGGCGAGGGATCGGGGGGCCGCAGGCTTCTCCTCGGTGCTCATCCGACTCACGGTAGCGGGTGGGTGTGCCGGTGGCGTGCCGGGAGTTGGGTCGGCCGGGCCGACTCGGGGTACCGTCGGGCGACGGTGTCCCGACGCATCCGTCCCGGAGGGGACTTCGTGGGTATCGAGAGCGACCAGGTCGTCTACGAGTATCTGAGCCGCGTCGGCGACGTGGCGCAGCAGCGGCAGCTGCCGTCGGCGGCCCGCATGCGGCTGGTCGCCGGGCTGCGCGACGAGATCGACCGGCGCAGGGCGAAGGCCGTGGTCGACTCGCCGGCCGCGGTCCGCCGCATCATCTCCCGCATCGGCACGCCGACCGAGGTCGTCACCGCGGCCGAGGACGCCTCCGGCGCCGCCCCGCACGCCGCCGCGCCGTCCCCCGCCGTCCCGGTGCAGCGGGAGCCGGAACGCGGCGCCGAGGCCCGCGAGGACCGCCCGAAGGGAATGCTGCGCCGGATCGTCCCCCGCCCCCGCCCGGCCGGGACGCCGGACCCCGCCCCCGCGCCGTCCCCGCCGCACCGGGCCGGCACGGACGAACTCGGGGACGGCTCCACCCAGCCCGACTGGTGGCGGGTGGACAACAGCGCGTTCGGCGTCGGCGACGAGGTGCCGGGCTTCGTGGGCGGGGTCGAGATCCCCGAACTCCTCAAGCCGCCCCCGGCGAAGGAGGAGAAGGCGGCGGGGACGCCGCCCGGCCCGGCCGCCGCCCCCGCCGCCGAGGCGGAGCCCGCCGCTCCCCGTCGCCGCTTCCTCCCGCGCCTCCCCTCCGGCCGCTGGAGCAACCCCCTGCTCCTGCTCGCCGCCGGTCTGCTGGTCGCGGGAACCGTGATCGGCGACTGGCGCGCCCTGATCCTGGGCTGGCTCATCGCCTACGCCTCCCGCCGCCTGACCCGGGCGGAGATCAAGGGGGCGGTGGTCGTCCTGCCCGGCCTCGCGCTCGCGGGCGGCGTCGTCTGGCTCTGGGGCAGGACGGAGGGCCGCTGGGGAGACCCCGTCCCCGAGGGCCACATGAACGAGGCGATCTCCGGGACGTGGCCCTGGGTCGTCCGGGCCGCGGCCCTCAGCACGGCCCTGTTCCTGGTCTGGCGCTCCCAGCGCCCCCGCTGACCCCAGGCCTTCCGGCGCTCGGGGAGCGGGGGATCCGGGGCAGCGCCCCCCCCGGGCGAGGCGAGGGGAGGGGCGACGGGGGCGCGGTCCCCCGCCCGCGGCCGGTCGGGCCACAATGGCGCCCATGGCTCTCACCACCCCGCTCCCGCCCACCGTCGGCTTCGACCTCGACATGACGCTCATCGACTCCCGGCCGGGCATCCGTGCCTGCTACCTCGCGCTGGCCGAGCGGACCGGGACGTACATCGACGCCGACCTCGCGGTCAGCCGGCTCGGGCCGCCGCTGGTGGACGAGCTGATCAACTGGTTCCCGGCCGAGCGGGTCGACGAGATGGCGGACCTGTACCGGGAGATGTACCCGGCGTACGCCGTCGCGCCCACCCTCGCCCTGCCCGGCGCCCGGGAGGCGATGGCGGCGGTACGGGAGGCGGGCGGGCGCGCGATCGTCGTCACCGCCAAGTACGAGCCCAACGCCAAACTGCACCTGTCCCACCTCGGGATCGAGCCGGACGCCGTGATCGGCGACCTGTGGGCCGAGCGGAAGGCGCTGGCGCTGCGCGCGCACGAGGCCACCGTCTACGTCGGCGACCACGTGGGCGACGTGCGCGGCGCGCGGACCGCCGGCGCGCTGTCCGTCGCCGTCGCCAGCGGCCCGTGCGACGCCGTGGAACTCCGCGAGGCGGGTGCGGACGTCGTCCTCACCGCCCTGACGGAATTCCCGCAGTGGTTTTCGGACTACCGCTCGGACGACTGACCGGAAACCGGCCCGGAAACCCGCCCCGCCCGCGCCCGGCGGCGTCCCGCCGCGGCCGAACGGAACACGCCCGCCCCGGCCATCAGGAATCCGACGGCCATGAGCATGCTCAGCCCGAACATGTACGTCGGAAAGGGTGACGTGCCGAGGAACAGCGGGGCCACCGTGACCAGTGTGGCCACGGCGCCGGCGAAGAAGACGAGGGCACCCGCACGGACCAGGCCGTCACCGGGCGCGGGGGAATTCACTTGGGTTTTGTCACGCACCGGACCAGGGTAGTTCCCAGCACGAAGGAACGACCGGGTGACGTCTTGTCAGCGGCCCGAAGACCATTAGCCTGGGTACCGGCGGGTCATCGGGCCCGCCCGAGTGCTATCCAGAGCCTATTTCCGAAGCAGTTTTCCCGACGAGTACGAGGACGAGGACGGACGTGCCCACCGGCAAGGTCAAGTGGTTCAACAGCGAGAAGGGCTTCGGCTTTCTCTCCCGTGACGACGGCGGCGACGTCTTCGTGCACTCCTCGGTTCTCCCCGCCGGAGTCGAGACCCTCAAGCCGGGCCAGCGCGTGGAGTTCGGCGTGGTCGCCGGACAGCGCGGCGACCAGGCCCTCTCCCTGGTCGTCCTGGACCCGACCCCCTCGGTCGCGGCGGCCCAGCGCAAGAAGCCGGACGAGCTGGCCTCCATCGTGCAGGACCTGACCACCCTGCTGGAGAGCACCATGGAGGCGCTGGAGAACAACCGCTACCCCGACCGCGCCTCCGGCAAGAAGATCGCCGGCCTGCTCCGCGCGGTCGCCGACCAGCTGGACGTCTAGGGCCTGGCCCTCACGGGAACCGCAGCGCGTCCGGGCCGAGGGACGGCACCAGTCCCTCGGCCGCCGCACGCGTGAGCAGCCCCCGTACGGCCGCGTAGCCGTCCTCGCCGAGGTCGGCCGTGAACGCGTTGACGTACAGCCCGATGTGCTGGTCGGCGACGGCCGGGTCCATCTCCTGGGCGTGCGCCATGACGTACGGCCGCGACACCTCGGGCTCGTCCCAGGCCATCCGCACGGATGTCCGGATCGAGTCGGCGAGCCGCGTCAGCGCCTCCCCGCCCAGCGACCGCTTCGCGATGATCGCGCCCAGCGGGATCGGCAGCCCGGTGGTCCGCTCCCAGTGCTCGCCCATGTCGGCGAGCCGGTGCAGCCCGTACTCCCGGTAGGTGAAGCGTGCCTCGTGGATGACGAGTCCCGCGTCCACCTTCCCGTCCCGCACGGCGGGCATGATCTCGTGGAACGGCATCACCACGATCTCGCCCACCCCGCCGGGCACCACGTCCGCCGCCCACAGCCGGAACAGCAGGTACGCCGTCGACCGCTCGCTCGGCACGGCGACCGTGCGGCCCGTCAGGTCCACCCCTTCCCCCCGGGTCAGCACCAGCGGCCCGCAGCCCCGCCCCAGCGCGCCCCCGCAGGGCAGCAGGGCGTACTCCTCGAGGACGTACGGCAGCACCGCGTACGACACCTTCAGCACGTCGAGCTCACCGCGCTCGGCCATGCCGTTGGTGACGTCGATGTCGGCGAAGGTCACGTCGACGGCGGGCGCGCCCGGGACACGGCCGTGGGCGAGGGCGTCGAAGACGAAGGTGTCGTTCGGGCAGGGGGAATAGGCGATCCGCAGCCGCTGCTGCTCAGGGGTGGTCATGCTGGTTCCAACTCTCCAGGACGGGTGCGAGCTTCCCGAAGCCCTCGGTGAGGGCCCTCAGGGCGTCGCCGATGCGCCAGGCGGCGCGGTCGCGCGGGCCGACGGGGTTCGACACCGCCCGCACCTCCAGCACGGGCACGCCGTGGGCGACGGCCGCCTCGGCCACGCCGAAGCCCTCCATGCCCTCGGCGAGGGCGTGCGGGTGCCGGGCGCGCAGTGCGGCGGCGCGGGCGGCGGTGCCGGTGACGGTGGAGACGGTGAGGACGGTGCCGGAGCGGGCTCCCGTCACCCGGACGGCTTCCCGTACGAGTGACGCCGGGGGGTGGTGCGCGACGTGCCCGAAGCCCAGTTCGGTGACGGGGAGGAAGCCGTCCGCGGTCTCGGCGCCGAGGTCGGCCGCGGCGATCGTGCGGGAGACGACGAGCGAGCCGACCGGCGCCCCGGGCTGGAAGCCCCCGCCGATGCCGGCGCAGACGACGAGACGGTAGGGGGCGCCGCCGAGCGCGGCGGCGGTGAGCGCGGCGGAGGTGGCGGCGGCGGCCGCGGCGGGGCCGACACCGGCGGCCACCAGATCGCACCCGCCGTCCGTCCGGACCGGGCTCACCCCGGGGAGGCGCACCTGCTCGGTCCTCCCCGGGAACGCCCCGGCCACCGCGTCCCGCTCGACGGGGACCGCGGTGACCACGAGAACGCGTGACGACGACGTGATCAGTCGTCCTTCTTCTTCAGCCGGAAGGACCACAGGCCCGTGGTCGAGTCCTCGCCCTCCTTGATCGACACCAGGGTCGAGTCGCCCTGGGCGCCGTACTGGGCGTTGAAGAACACGCTGCCCGGGATGGCCTGGTAGGTCTTCTTGCTGGAGTCGACCAGCGGCTGGCCGTTCATCAGGATGGTCCAGCCGTTGTCGGCGATGTCCGGGTCGACGCCGAAGCGCACGGTCTCGGTGGGATCGACGTCGATCACGTCGATGTCCTTGTCCTTCAGGCACGCGTTGAGCGTCTTGGTGTTCAGGGCCTCGCCCTCACCACCGCAGGTCGCCTCCGAGCTCACCGAGTCGCCGCCCACCGTGATGGTGGCCATCGACGTCGGCTTGTCACAGGCGGCCAGGACGAGCAGTCCGGCGGATACGGCGCCGACGGCGGCGACGGCACGGCGGCGTCGCACAGCGCGGTGTGTCAGAGCGGCTGCGCCGCGGGGCAACGTGGTCATGGCCGAAGGCTATCGGGCACGTGTGCTCCGCTCCCCACCTGGGGTACGGCGTGGCCGCGGCGTTACGCCACCCGCGCCCGCCCCCCGGTGCCCTGCCGCGCCGAACGGACCAGCCCGCGGACCGTGGTCAGCCAGCCCGCGGCGACGATCGCCGCGCCCACCGCCAGCCCCAGGGGGCCGACCAGCGGCATCACGATGCCGATCGCGCCGCCCAGCACCCACGCCATCTGCAGCAGCGTCTCCGAGCGCGCGAACGCCGACGTCCGCACCGGCTCGGGCACGTCCCGCTGGATCAGCGCGTCCAGCGACAGCTTGGCCAGCGCCTGCGCGAACCCGGCGATCGCGGCGAGACACGCCACCAGGACCGCGCCGAAGAACACGGCGGCCAGCACCGCCGCGGCCAGCACGCACGCCACCACCGTCACGATGATGAACTCCGGGGCGCGCGACCGCAGCCACGCCCCCACCGCCGTGCCGAGCGCGTTGCCCGTGCCCGCCGCCACGCCCACGATGCCGAGCGACACCGCGGCGCTCTGGCCGGTCATCGGATGCTCGCGCAGGAGGAAGGCGAGGAAGAAGATCAGGAAGCCGGTGAGGCAGCGGACGGTCGCGTTGGCGCCGAGCGCGTGGGTGACGGCCGGGCCGACCGTGCGCAGTCCGGGACGCCTCCCCGGCCTGCCGCGCGGGACGCGCAGGTGACGCTCGTCGGCGGCGAGCAGCGCCACGTCCTCGCCCTTGGCGGAGTCCACCGTCGGCGGCAGCCGGAAGGACAGCAGCGTCCCCGTCACGAAGATCACGAACGCCCCGTACAGCGGCCAGCGCGGCCCGATCTGCTGCAGGCCCGCGCCGATCGGCGCGGCGATCCCGGTCGCCAGCAGCCCGCCGAGCGTCACCCGCGAGTTCGCCTTCACCAGGGAGAAGGCGGGCGGCAGCAGCCGCGGCACGACCGCGCTCCTGACCACCCCGTACGCCTTGGAGGCCACCAGCACGCCCAGCGCCGCCGGATACAGCTCCAGTCCGCCGGTGACGACCGCGCCGGACAGGACCAGTGCGAGCAGCGCCCGGGCGAGCATCGCGCCGGCCATGGCGGCGCGCCGGCCGTGCGGGAGACGGTCCAGGAGCGGGCCGATCACCGGGGCGAGGAGGGTGAACGGCGCCATGGTGATGGCCAGGTAGAGGGCGACCCGCCCGCGCGCCTCGTCGGTCGGCACCGAGAAGAACACCGTGGACGCCAGCGCGACCGTGATCATGACGTCGCCGGCGCCGTTCACGCCGTGCAGTTCGATGAGCTTGCCGAGCCCGGACTCCCCGGCCCCGTGCGCGTGGGTGGCCCGGCGGATGCCCCGCGCGGTTCCGGTCACCGGCAGGTGCAGGGCGCGCCCGAACGCGCGGAGGCGGCCGCCCGCCCGGCCCGTCCCGGCGCGTCGGCTGCTGCCCCTGACCCCTTTGGCCCCACCGGTCCCGGTGGCGTCCTGGGGTGTCCTCGCGGTAGCCACGACGCCATAGTGCCCCCGGAAGGCCGTGTGTAATGCCGTATCCCGCGGACGGCGCCCGGGGTGCGGCTGTACGGCGGAACGCCGCGGGCCGCCGGGAAGGCACCGCCGGAGGCGGTCGGGCACCCCCGGAAACCGGCGCGCGGGACTCCGGAACAACCGTCGGTGTAGGCCCAGCGCACGCGAGAAGGTAGCGTGCGTATCTCAGCCATCCCGCAGAATGGATGGAGGCGCGCCCGAGCACGATGCGGCGCGGACGTCGACGCGGCCCCCCGGTCCGCTCCGTCCGCCCCCCGCGCTGGGAGTGGCGCACTCGTGAGACGGCGTAGGAGAGAAGCGATACCTGTGAGCGCAGCGACAACGCGAAGCCGCACCCCCGACCGTCTGTGCGCCGAGGCCGTCGACCTCGCCCGCGCCGCAGCAGAGGAGGCCGCCGCGCCCGGGGTCGTGGGCGAGCACGAGGGGCTGGTCTCCGAGGGCGACCGCGTCGTCACCCACTTCTTCGGGTGCCTCGAGCTCGGCTACCGCGGCTGGCGCTGGGCCGTCACCGTCGCCCGCGCCTCCCGCGCCAAGATCGTCACGGTCGACGAGGCGGCGCTGCTGCCCGGCCCCGACGCGGTCCTCGCCCCGGAGTGGGTGCCGTGGAGCGAGCGGCTGCGCCCCGGTGACATGGGCCCCGGCGACCTCCTCCCCACCGACGCCGAGGACCTGCGCCTGGAACCCGGCTTCTCCGGGGAGGAGGAGCCGCCGCCGAACTCCGCCGTGTCCGGCGAGATGGCCGACCTGGTGGAGGCGGAGGACGCCGAGGTCTCCGGGGGCGCCCCGGCCCACCTGGCGGTGGTCCCGTCCCGCGGCACGATCGCGTCGGTCGCCGAGGAACTCGGCATGCGCCGCGCCCGGGTCCTGTCCCGCTACGGCCTGCACGCCGCCGCCGACCGCTGGGAGGAGGCGTTCGGCGCGAAGACCCCGATGGCGCAGGCGGCCCCCGCCTCCTGCGTGTCGTGCGGCTTCCTCGCCCCGATCGGCGGCTCCCTGGGCCAGGCGTTCGGCGTGTGCGCCAACGAGTTCTCCCCGGCCGACGGCCGCGTCGTCTCCCTGGGCTACGGCTGCGGCGGCCACTCCGAGGCCGCCGTCATGCCGAAGCCCCCGCAGCCGGCCCCGCCGGTCATCGACGAGACCCGTGTCGACCCCTTCCCCCTCCGCCCGTCCCCCGACTCCGGCTCGGTCCCGGCGACGGAGGACACCTCGACGGCGGAACTGGGGCACTCCTAGCCCCGCCCGGGGACGGCACGGCTCAGGCGCGTACCGTCCCCGCGGCCGCGTCCAGCACACCGCTCGGCTCCCGCAGGGCGTCGGGCGTCTGTTCGAGGCGTGGAACGAGTCCGCTCACACGTCCTCGAAGACCTCTTCGGCCTTCGGAGCGGTGACGGCGCGGGCGAGCCAGCGGCGGAGGAGTTCGGGGTCGGTGCAGTTCGTGATGCGGCTGCGGACGTCGTCGGGGACATCGAGGCCGCGCTGTTCCAGGACGAGCAGGACGTCTTCGGCACCGCGCCGGGCGCGTTCCTCGTCGCGTACTTCGCTGCGTACCTCGTCGCGTACTTCGCTGCGTACCTCGTCGCGTACCTCGTCGCGTACTTCGCTGCGTACCTCGTCGCGGATTTCTTCGGCGAGGTAGGACTTGTAGAAGGAGAGGTCCACGGCCACCAGATTCCTCCAGAGATTCTTGGCCGGGCACTTGGCCAGGCCTTGTGCGGTGAATTCGACGAGGGGCTTCGCGATGTCTTCGGGTGCGTCCCGGAGCGCTGTGGACAGGGCTTTCAGTATCGCATCGACACCCGGTTCGGCAGCGTGTGTGATGGCTGCCAGGCTGGCCAGGACCAGGTCGGCGCGGGCTTCCTCCGGATCGGTGATCACCGGCATGTTGTGCGGTCCGGCGACCAGGGGACGCAGGGTGAGAGTGGGCAGCTGGGGCGGTCCGCAGCTCACCGACTGCTGGGCCCACCTGGCCGTGGCGTGGTCCTGGCACACGACCAGGAGCGCCGTGGGCAGCCGGTACTTGGTCCACAGGTACGCGGTGTAGTACGCCCAGCTCGCCGGCTTGTCCGGGTGCTTCTTGCCCTGGGCCTCGACGGCCAGGAGGAACGGGCCCTGCTCGGCGGTTTCCAGTTGGAGGAGGGTGTCGACCCGGCGTTCGACGGGATCGGTCTCCGTCAGGTCGGTCGGCAGGGCTGTCGCCTTCACCGGGGTGGGGATGTCGATTCCGAGGAAGCGTGAGACGCGGCTGAAGAGTCCGGGGTCGTGCTGGAAGATGCGGTGCATCGCCTCGTGGGGCGGGCTGACCATGGGTTTCCTCGTGGAGTCAGGAGTGGGTGGCGGCTGCACGGCAGGTGCGGCAGTGGGTTTGGGTTTCGGGGGCGCGGAAGGCGTGGTCGCAGCCGTCGCAGTTGCGCAGCGGGTGGCGGACCGGGGACGGGGCGGCCGGCGCGCGGTACGGGGGCGGGAGCCGGGCGGTGAGGCGGTGGGCGAGGAGGGCGGCGGGGCGGTGCAGGGGTCCGTCGGGGAGGTCGGTGGTGAGGGCGTGGCGCAGGGCGGTGGGGGTGACCTCGCGTTCCAACCAGGCGACGACCCCGGGGGCGAGGTGTGCGGTGTCGGGGGCGGAGAGCAGGAGGCGGGGGTCGTGGCGGCGCAGGCCGGCCAGGAGGTCCGTGGCCTGCTGGAGGAGTGCGGCGGCCGCGGCGCGGGTGGGCCGGGGGACGGCGGGGAGGGCCTTGCGGGGGCGGGGCCGGGGCGTGCGGTCGGTCGCGGCCGGCCGGGGCTGCGGCGCGGGGCAGTCGGGGGTTGCCGCCTCGCGCCGGTGGCCGGGCTGGTTGCAGGACGTCGTGCGGGTGACGATGCGGCCGGTGGACGTGCGGACGCGTTCGCGACGCAGGTAGCCGTGGGCCTCCAACTCGCGCAGGGCGGCGGCGATGCGGGTGGTGCCCTCCTTGAAACGGGCGGCCAGCGACTTGATGTCGGCCGGGGCGCCGGTGGGGAGGGACTGGATGTGGCAGCCGAGTCCGATCGCCAGCAGGGAGAGGTCCGGGTGCTGGGTGAGGTGGTTGCCGATCACCGTGAAGCGGGCGGTGTGGCGGGTGTTCTCGTGGATGACGCCGCCGGTGTGGTGACGCGATCGGGTCGGATTGCCGGCGACGGCTGACTGGGCGCGCGGGGGCGCGCTAGGGTTTTGGCTATCCATCGGGAAGGTCCGTTCTTCCTTGGTGGTCAGGCCCTCGCACTGGGATTGCCGTCCCGGCGGGGGCCGAAGTCTTTCTCGGTTGTGTGCGCTGAGCGTAGGGGTGCCGGGGGTCCGGAAATCCAGTTGAGCCGGTGATGTTCACCCGCCCGAGTGATCGCGTGCCTCGGGCGGGAAAGGGTGGGGCTTGGTGGGGTCCTTTCCCCCGGGTTCTTGAAGGGGTAAGGCGCCGACGGCACCGGAGCTCCAGGACTCGGGTTCCGGTGCCGTGAGCCGCAGTTCGGCCCAGACGGTCTTGCGCGGGAAGCGGCCCTCGGTCACGCCCCAGCGGTCGGCGAGCGCCTCGACCGGCAGCAGGCCACGGCCGGACCCGGCCTCGGGGGAGGCCGGTTGCGGGTCGGGGAGGCGTTCGCCGCGCGTGTCGGTGACCTCGATGCGGAGGGTGTCGGCGACGACGTGGAACGTGAGCCGGAAGTCCCGTCCCGGGACGCGGCCGTGGGTCGCCGCGTCGACGGCCGGCTCCGCGATGACCTGACGGGCGGGATCCACCGGAAGCCCCCAGGAGCGGAGTTGTTCCGCACCGAGCAGGCGGGCGAGACGGGCACCGCGCGGCGTGGGGGAGAGCAGCACGGTGAAGTCGCGGACGGGGGCGGCGGTGGGGCGCTCCGACGGCAAGGTCAACGGGCGGCCCGTCTCCGACCCGAGGCAGCTCCGCTGGCGAGTCCTGCGTGGAACTCGCCCTCGCCCCCGGCGCCGTCCACGTCCGCGACTCCAAGGACACCGCCGGCCCCCGCCTCGCCTTCACCCCCGGAGCCTGGGCGCGTTTCGTCCCGTACGCGTCCGAGGGCTGATTCCGGGTCTCGTCCCCGGTGTCAGGCGGCCTGGGACATTCCCGCGCGCGCGGCGAGCCGGGTCTGGGTCGTACCCATGGCCGTACGGCGGTCACGGACTGCCGTGCCGAACAGGTAGGCGCGACGGGCCTCCTGGTATCCCTCGCGTGCCCGGCCGGCATCGGTGATCCTCCGGCGGGCGTGGTTCACGGGGATTCCTCCGGGAAGCGGCCGTAGACGGTGTGAGCGGGTGGGTGCTGGGCTTCGCATTCCTTTTGGACGGCCAGAGCACGCCGTACTTCCGCGATCTCCTGCCGCTGCGTTCTGGTGGAGACGGCGAGCAGCACAATGCGCCGACCGGGTGCGAGCCAGCAGGTGATGCGGAGATGGTGTCGTTCGAGGCGGAACCGGAGCTCTCGTACCTTGCCGCCGAGGTGGCGGGTGCAGGGCTCGTCGAGTATGCCGTCGAAGTCGGCAAGGAGGTCGGCGTAGGACATCACCCGGCCATGTTCATGAGGGGCCGGGTCGTTCAGCCATTTCTCGACCTCGGGTTCGAGTTCGATGCTGTACCACGCGCCTTGCACACCAGCGATGGCGTATATCGGTGGTGGTATGGGCAAGCGGGCGAGGAGCCCTGATGGCGAAGCCGCGGAACGCCGAAAGCGACCCCGAGGGCGGGCGCGGGGCCGCTCTCGGGGTCGCTCGGGTGGTGCCGGGTGCGCGGTGGGTCAGACGGTGACGCCGTTGGCGCGCAGGAACTTCACCGGGTCCACGGCGGAGCCGTAGTTCGGGGTGGTGCGGATCTC
>NZ_JBEORT010000149.1:0-13063 GCF_040302425.1 Streptomyces sp. NPDC126497 | reverse complement strand
GGGCGGCTGCGTGCACGACGGGCGCGCGGAGACCCTGACCCGCCGCGCCGGAGCGGCGGCGCCCGCGTTCGGCGCCGTCCTGCACGAGCTGTGCGCGGGGCTGAGGAACGAGGCGTCCCCGGCCTCGCTCGCCAGGGGACGGTGAGACCTCGCCCGGCGGGAGCCCGCCCCGTGCGCACCCCGTGAACGCGTCCGTGCGGATGCGCCGCCCGTGCTCCCGCCCGGCGCCGCCGGCCGGTGTCACCCCCGGTGCGCACGGGCGGCGCCCCGTGCGGCCGTCGCCCGGAGCCGGCCCGTCGCGCGGGAGCCGCCCGGCACGGGGGGCGGGCCGACCGGCGGCCACGAGCACGCCGCGCCCGACGCCCCGCCGGGCGCGGCGTGCGCGTCAGGCGTCGCGCATCAGCTCCGCGAGCTCGTGGTCCAGGTCGAGCCGGAGGTGCTCCAGACCGGTCGGCACCAGCTCGCCGGTGGCCTCCAGGAACCGGCGCAGCTCGCCCGAGCGGACGTGCACGACGGCGGTCCCCTCGGGAGCGTGGAACTCCAGCACGGTGCGGTCGTAGCCGTACGGGCGCACGCGGACGTCGCCCTGCCCCTCGGGCTCCTGCATCCCCGCGGCGAGCAGCTCGCGGGCGAAGGTCCAGCACACCTCGACGCCCTCCAGGGTGGCGGGCGCGGGGAAGGTCATGCGGACGGCGAACGGGTCGTCGCGGTCGTAGTGCAGGGTGGCGGGAATGCTCGGCATCCGCGGCGCGGCGGCGACGAGACGGGCCTCGACGGTCTGCTCGATGACGGTGGACAACGCCTTGCTCCCTCATGACGGCTGGACGGGCTTCCGGGGGCGGATCGGGTCGGCTACTGGATGAGACGACGGAATCGGCCAATCCGTGCACACGCAAGGCGAGTGACCTCTGTCACCGCCTTCATGCACCCGAGTGACACGGCTCTTCCCGGGCGTCCTCCGGGGCACTCGTGCCGCCGATGCGGGTACCCGCCCGTCGTACCCGAGAGGAAGTGAGCGGACATGCCACGCGGTTCCAGCCCCAAGCGGGAACGCCAGTACGAGCACATCAAGGACAGCGCCGAGGACCGGGGCGAGAGCACCGGGCGCGCCAAGGAGATCGCCGCCCGGACGGTGAACAAGGAGCGCGCCCGGTCCGGCGAGTCGAAGACGGCCAGTCGCACCTCCACGCGGGACATGTCGTCCGGCGAGCGCGGAGGCCAGCGCTCCGGCAAGGGCTCCCAGGGGCCCACGCGCGACCAGCTGTACGAGGAGGCCAGGAAGCGCGGCGTCGAGGGCCGTTCGAACATGAACAAGAGCCAGCTCCAGCGGGCGCTCGGCAAGTGAGCCGCCCCGCGCGGAGGGGACGGACCGGGAGGCGCCCTCCGCGCGGAGCACGCGCGCCCCGTAGGCTCGGGGCACCATGACGACCGTACGCACACCGGCCGACTGGCCCGTGACCGAGGAAGAGGCCCGCCGCGTCCAGGACGCACTCCGCGCGCGGGTGGTGCTCGACGAACCGGGCCCGCCGCCCGGCACGGGCCACGTCACCGGGGTCGACGTGGCGTACGACGACGAACGGGACGTCGTCGCCGCCGCGGCCGTCGTCCTGGACGCGGCGACCCTCGACGTCGTCGCCGAGTCCACGGCCGTCGGCCGGATCTCCTTCCCGTACGTCCCCGGACTGCTCGCCTTCCGCGAGATCCCCACCGTGCTGGCCGCCCTCGACGCCCTGCCGTGCCCGCCCGGCCTGGTGGTCTGCGACGGCTACGGCCTCGCCCACCCCCGCCGCTTCGGCCTCGCGAGCCACCTCGGCGTCCTCACCGGGCTGCCGACGGTCGGCGTCGCCAAGAACCCCTTCACCTTCACCCACGACGAGCCGGGCGCCCCGCGCGGCAGCGCCTCCCCGCTGCTCGCCGGCCGCGAGGAGGTCGGCCGCGCCCTGCGCACCAGGGACGCCGTCAAGCCGGTCTTCGTCTCGGTCGGCCACCGCGTGAGCCTGGACAACGCCTGCGCCCACACCCTGGCCCTGACCCCCGTCTACCGCCTTCCGGAGACCACCCGCAGGGCCGACGCCCTGTGCCGCCGCGCCCTGCGCGAGACCGTTCCCTTCCAGACCCCCCGGGGCGTCCCCTCGGCGTGATCCGGGGGGCGCGCCGTTCTCGGGGAGGGGGCGACGCACGGCGCGTGGAGGGCGACGGGCCGTGCCGTGTGCCGTCGCCGTGCCGGCCGGGCCGGATCGGCGGCGTGATCCACCCGCCGGCCCGGTGGCTGCCGCAGCTCCTGCCGGGCCCCGCCGTCAGCGGGTCGCGGCGACGCGGAAGCGGATGCCCGCCGCGCGGAGGCGCTCGATCAGCGCGTCGCCCATCGCCACCGCCGTCGTGACCTGGCCGGCCGTCGGCGGGAGGTCGTCGAAGGCCAGGCAGAGGGCTCCCTCGGCCAGCATCTTCGCCGTCTCGTCGTAGCCGGGGTCGCCGCCCGCGACCTCCGTGTACACCCGGCGTCCGCCGCCCTCGCCGACGAAGCGGACGGTGAACCAGCTCCGGGCGCGCTTCTCGGCGCCCGGACCGTCGCCGGACCCCAGCCGCCCGGCGAGCCGGCGCCGCAGGGGCGGGAACTGGGCCGCCGCGACCAGCGCGCCCACGGCCGCCACCCCGCCCACCGCCACCGGCAGACGCCGCACGGCCGCGTAGTGCCGGTAGCGGAAGTCCGGGCCGTACCGTTCGAGCGCGCTGGCCGAGCGGCGCACGATCTGCCCGTCGACGGTCGGCAGGGGAAGGGCCCAGGCGCCGGCCTCCGGCGCGTAGCGCGGCGCGCCGAGCGGGGCCGAGGTCCGGCGGCCCACCAGCCGCGGTTCGTGGTACCGGCGCTCGCGGGCCGCCGCGCGCAGCCCGCGGTGCCGGGCGAACTGGTTCAGCGCGGAGGCGAAGGTCCCGCCCGAGAAGGCCGCGTCGGCGGTCACGAAGCCGTCCACGGTCAGCGGCACCCCCTGAGGGAGCTGACGCACGGTGAAGTACGCGCCCAGGTCGTGCGGCACCGAGTCGAAGCCGCAGGCGTGCACCAGCCGCGCCCCGGTCTCCCGCGCGCGTGCGTCGTGCCGGACGTACACCAGGTCCACGAACTCCGGCTCCCCCGTGAGGTCGACGTAGTCCGCCCCGGTGTCCGCGCAGGCGGCGACGAGATCCTCGCCGTACTCCAGGTACGGGCCGACGGTGGTGGCGACCACGCGCGCCTGCTCCGCGAGGGCGCGCAGCGAGGCCGGGTCGGACACGTCCGCGTGCAGGAGCCCGACCTCGGCGCCGCCGGGCAGCCGCTCCCGCAGCCGCTCCAGCTTCTCCGCGCTGCGGCCGGCGACCGCCCAGCGCAGCCCGGCGGGGGCGTGGCCGGCGAGGTACTCCGCGGTCAGCGTGCCGACGAAGCCGGTCGCTCCGAAGAGCACGATGTCGTACGGACGGTCCGTCCTGTTCAGCCTGCTCATGACACCCCTTGGTCGTGCGGCCGCGCCGCTGTCGGTGGCCGAGGCTAGCGTGAGGGGTGCGGAGCCCGACGACGAGCCCGGAGGAAGCCGATGGCCGTGCCCCGAACGCCCCGGAGAAAGGGGAAAAGGGTGCCGCCGCGCCCCGGTGCCCACGTGGTCGCCCAAGTCCGGCGCACGCGGCGCGGCGTCCCTCCCGGCACCGGGGAGGGATGCCGCGCCGTAAAGTGGCCAAGCGCTTGCTCGCCTGCTCTTGTGCCGGGTGGGACACGTTTCTAGCATCGTAGGTGTTACACCGGGAGTGTCACAGCCGATGGAGGCTCGATGACGGAGGCGAAGACGCCGGGGCACGGCCCGCTCAGCGGCGTGCGCGTGGTCGAGCTGGCCGGGATCGGCCCCGGTCCGTTCGCCGCCATGCTCCTCGCCGACCTGGGCGCCGACGTCGTGCGCGTGGACCGTCCGGGCGGCCCCGGACTCGGGATCGACCCCGCCCTCGACGTGACCAACCGCAACAAGCGTTCCGTGCTCGTCGACCTGAAGGCCCCCGACGGCCCCGCCCGCGTCCTCGACCTCGCCGCCCGCGCCGACGTCCTCCTCGAGGGCTACCGTCCCGGAGTCGCCGAGCGCCTCGGCGTCGGCCCCGGGGAGTGCCACGCCCGCAACCCGCGCCTGGTCTACGGCCGGATGACCGGCTGGGGCCAGCACGGACCCCTCGCCGACCGTGCGGGCCACGACATCGCCTACATCGCCCTCACCGGCACCCTCGGCATGATCGGCGCCCCGGACGGGCCCCCGGTCGTCCCGGCCAACCTGCTCGGCGACTACGCGGGCGGCTCCCTCTACCTCGTCGTCGGCGTCCTCGCCGCGCTGCACCACGCCCGCGCGACCGGCACCGGGCAGGTCGTCGACGCCGCCGTCGTGGACGGCGCCGCCCACCTCTCCGCGATGATCCACGGCATGCTCGCCGCCGGCGCCTGGCAGGACCGGCGCGGCGCCAACCTCCTCGACGGCGGCTGCCCCTACTACGGCACCTACGAGACCGCCGACGGCGGGTACATGGCGGTCGGCGCCCTGGAGCCGCGGTTCTACACCGAGTTCCTGAGCGTCCTCGGCATCGACGGCCGGACCGAGGCGCACGCCGACGTCACCCGCTGGCCCGAGCTGCGCGCCCGGGTCGCCGCCCGCTTCAGGACCCGCACCCGCGACGCGTGGACGGCCCGTTTCGACGGCTCCGACGCGTGCGTGGCGCCGGTGCTGTCCCTGCGCGAGGCCCCGCACCACCCGCACCTCGCCGCCCGCTCCACCTTCACCGACCACGCCGGTCTCACCCAGCCCGCACCGGCCCCGCGGTTCTCCGCGACCCCCACCACCGTCCGCACCGGGCCCGCCCGGCCGGGCGCCGACACCGACGACGTGGCCCGCGACTGGGACGTGCCCCGGCTGCTGTCCCCGTCCCCGGAGCCCTCGTAGCCCCGTAGGCCCCACAAGCCCCCGACCCCTCAGTGAAAGGCCCCCCGTGAGCACCGAAGCGTACGTGTACGACGCGATCCGCACCCCGCGCGGGCGCGGCAAGGCCAACGGCGCCCTGCACGGCACCAAGCCCGTCGACCTGGTCGTCGGCCTGATCCACGAGCTCCGCGACCGCTTCCCCGGCCTCGACCCGGCCGCCGTCGACGACATCGTGCTCGGCGTCGTCGGCCCGGTCGGCGACCAGGGCTCCGACATCGCCCGCATCGCGGCCATCGCCGCCGGACTGCCGGACACGGTGGCGGGCGTCCAGGAGAACCGCTTCTGCGCCTCGGGCCTCGAGGCCGTCAACCTGGCCGCCGCCAAGGTCCGTTCCGGCTGGGAGGACCTCGTCCTCGCGGGCGGCGTGGAGTCGATGTCCCGGGTGCCGATGGCCTCGGACGGGGGCGCCTGGTTCAACGACCCGATGACCAACCTCGCCACCAACTTCGTCCCGCAGGGCATCGGCGCCGACCTGATCGCCACCATCGAGGGCTTCTCCCGGCGGGACGTCGACGAGTACGCTGCCCTGTCGCAGGAGCGCGCGGCCACCGCCTGGAAGGAGAACCGCTTCGAGCGGTCCGTCGTCCCGGTGCGGGACCGCAGCGGCCTCACCGTCCTCGACCACGACGAGCACCTGCGCCCCGGCACCACCGCCGACTCGCTGGCCGGGCTGAAGCCGTCCTTCGCCGACATCGGCGAGCTGGGCGGCTTCGACGCGGTGGCGCTGCAGAAGTACCACTGGGTGGAGAGGATCGACCACGTCCACCACGCGGGCAACTCCTCCGGCATCGTCGACGGCGCCGCCCTCGTCGCCATCGGCTCCAGGGAGGTCGGCGAGCGCCACGGGCTCACCCCCCGCGCGCGGATCGTCTCCGCCGCCGTGTCCGGCTCCGAACCCACCATCATGCTGACCGGTCCCGCCCCCGCCACCCGCAAGGCCCTCGCCAAGGCCGGCCTGACCATCGACGACATCGACCTCGTCGAGATCAACGAGGCGTTCGCCGCGGTCGTGCTGCGCTTCGTGAAGGACATGGGCCTGTCCCTGGACAAGGTCAACGTCAACGGCGGCGCCATCGCGCTGGGCCACCCGCTCGGCGCCACCGGCGCGATGATCCTCGGCACCCTCGTCGACGAACTCGAGCGCCAGGACAAGCGCTACGGCCTCGCCACGCTGTGCGTGGGCGGAGGCATGGGCATCGCCACCGTCGTCGAACGC
Source organism: Streptomyces sp. NPDC126497 (assembly GCF_040302425.1). Classification (NCBI taxonomy): domain Bacteria; kingdom Bacillati; phylum Actinomycetota; class Actinomycetes; order Kitasatosporales; family Streptomycetaceae; genus Streptomyces; species Streptomyces sp. NPDC126497. The sequence goes on along the minus strand of NZ_JBEORT010000149.1, from coordinate 6,865 downwards.
CTCTGAACCCGGCGACCCGCCACCTCACTCACGGAGACCTCCCCATGACCGAGAGCACCACCATCCGCTGGGAACAGGACCGCACCGGCGTCGTCACCCTCGTCATCGACGACCCCCACCAGTCCGCGAACACCATGAACCAGGCGTTCCGCGACTCGCTCGCCGTGATCACCGACCGCCTGGAGGCCGAGAAGGACTCCCTGCGCGGCGTCATCGTCACCTCCGCCAAGAAGACCTTCTTCGCCGGCGGCGACCTGCGCGACCTGATCCGGGTCACGCCCGAGACCGCCCAGCAGCTGTTCGACGGCGGCATGGCGCTCAAGCGCCAGATGCGCCGCATCGAGACCCTCGGCAAGCCGGTCGTCGCCGCGATCAACGGCGCGGCCCTCGGCGGCGGCTACGAACTCGCGCTCGCCTGCCACCACCGCATCGCCCTCGACGCCCCCGGTTCCAAGATCGGCTGCCCCGAGGTCACCCTCGGCCTGCTCCCCGGCGGCGGCGGTGTCGTCCGCACCGTCCGCATGCTCGGCATCACCGACGCGCTGCTGAAGGTGCTCCTCCAGGGCACCCAGTACAGCCCGCGCCGCGCCCTGGAGAACGGCCTGGTCGACGAGATCGCCGGCACGCACGAGGAGATGCTCGCCAAGGCCCGCGCCTTCATCGACGCCCACCCCGAGTCCGCCCAGCCCTGGGACAGGCCCGGCTACCGCATCCCCGGCGGCACCCCCGCCCACCCGAAGTTCGCCGCCAACCTGCCGGCCTTCCCGGCCAACCTGCGCAAGCAGACGGGCGGCGCCCCCTACCCGGCCCCGCGCAACATCATGGCCGCCGCCGTCGAGGGCGCCCAGGTCGACTTCGAGACCGCCCAGGTCATCGAGGCCCGCTACTTCGTGGAGCTGGCCGCGGGACAGACCTCGAAGAACATGATCCAGGCGTTCTTCTTCGACCTCCAGGCCGTCAACTCCGGCGCCAACCGCCCGAAGGGCGTCGAACCGCGCAAGGTGACCAAGGTGGCCGTCCTCGGCGCCGGCATGATGGGCGCGGGCATCGCCTACTCGTGCGCCCGCGCGGGCATCGAGGTCGTCCTCAAGGACGTCTCCCTGGAGGCCGCCCTCAAGGGCAAGGGGTACTCCGAGAAGCTGTGCGCCAAGGCCGTCGCCAAGGGCCGTACCAGCAGGGAGAAGGCCGACGCGCTGCTCGCGCGGATCACGCCCACCGCCGAGGCCGCCGACCTGGCCGGCTGCGACGCGGTCATCGAGGCCGTCTTCGAGGACACCGCCCTCAAGCACAAGGTGTTCCAGGAGATCCAGGACGTCGTCGCCCCCGACGCGCTGCTGTGCTCCAACACCTCCACCCTGCCCATCACCGCCCTCGCCGAGGGCGTCGAGCGCCAGGCCGACTTCATCGGGCTGCACTTCTTCTCACCGGTCGACAGGATGCCGCTGGTCGAGATCATCAAGGGCGGGCGCACCGGCGAGGAGGCGCTGGCCCGCGCCTTCGACCTGGTCCGGCAGATCAACAAGACCCCCATCGTCGTCAACGACTCGCGCGGCTTCTTCACCTCGCGCGTGATCGGGCACTTCATCAACGAGGGCGTCGCCATGGTCGGCGAGGGCATCGAGCCCGCCTCCGTCGAGCAGGCCGCCGCCCAGGCGGGCTACCCGGCCAAGGTGCTCTCCCTGATGGACGAGCTGACCCTCACCCTGCCGCGCAGGATCCGGAGCGAGACGAAGCGGGCCGTCGAGGAGGCCGGCGGCACCTGGACCGCGCACCCCGCCGAGGCGGTCGTGGACCGCATGGTGGACGAGTTCGGCCGCCCCGGCCGCAGCGGCGGCGCCGGCTTCTACGAGTACGGCGAGGACGGCAGGCGCGGCCGCCTGTGGCCGGGGCTGCGCGAGCACTTCACCGAGCCCGGCCACGAGATCCCCTTCCGCGACATGCAGGAGCGGATGCTGTTCGCCGAGGCGCTGGACACCGTCCGGCTCCTCGAGGAAGGCGTGCTGACCTCCGTCGCCGACGCCAACATCGGCTCCCTCCTCGGCATCGGCTTCCCGGGCTGGACCGGCGGCGTCCTGCAGTACATCAACGGCTACGAGGGCGGCCTGCCCGGCTTCGTGGCCCGCGCGCGGGAACTCGCCGGACGCTACGGCGAGCGCTTCACCCCGCCGGCGCTGCTGGTGGAGAAGGCGGAGAAGGGGGAGACGTTCACGGACGGCCGCTGACACGGGGCCCTGCCCGGCACCCGCGGTGCGGTGCCGGGCAGGGGTTCCAGGAGCCGTCCGGGGTCCGCGCGAAGCGGCGTCCCCGGCGTGACGGACGTATCCGATCAGCGTTCCCGCGGGACGCCGCCCAGCCACTCCCGCAGCTCCTCGCGCAGCGACCGCTGAAAGGTCGTCAGCAGGGCCTGGACGATCACCGGCTGCATGGAGGCGGACAGCGACCTGACGTCCTGCGCGGCGCGCTCGGAGACCTCGTCGTGAAAGAGCCGCGACAGCTCGTGCGCGGCGGCGCGCGAGTGCTCGATCAGGACGTTGCGCGCGGCGAGGATCGCCTCCTGGGACAGCGGCACGTCCAGCAGCCCCACCCCGAGCCGCAGCAGCCCGAGGTCGGCGCGGTAGCCGCCGTCGCCGGCCTCGATCACGCCCATCGCGACCAGCCGCTCCACGTCGCCGTCGGTGAGCGCCCGCCCCGCCCGCCGGTCCAGCTCGGCCCGGCTCACCGTCGCCGTGGACTCCGGCGCCCAGGAGGCCACGACGGCCCGGTGGACGGCGAGGTCGTGGGCGTCCAGGTCGGGCGGCAGCCGGTCCAGGTACCGCTCGATCGCCGCCAGCGTCATGCCCTGCTGCTGGAGCTCCTCGATGAGCTCCAGCCGGGCCAGGTGCTCCCGCCCGTAGTGGCCGACCCGCCGGGGACCGATCGCCGGCGGCGGCAGCAGCCCCCTGGTGCCGTAGAAACGGACCGTGCGCACGGTGACGCCGGCTCGGGCCGCCAGTTCGTCGATCGTGAGCGGCTGCTCGGTCTCGGTCGTCATGCGCAGCAGTATCGCTGTCCCACCACCGCTGTGACACCCGGACCGGCCGGAAGCCGCCGCTCCCCGCGTCCCCGGGGACCGGTGGAACACGTCCTCGCGGCATGTCACCCGGTGGAGGAGGCCGGTACGTCCCGGCGCCGAGGTGAGTTTTGCGCCAAAGGTGGTAGGGGCGTAAAGGGAGGAGCGCCCTCCGTCCCACGGCTCTGAGGAAAGGTGCCGAATGTGACGCACGACCAGCACAGCGACAAGGACGACACGGCGGGCCCGCTGCCGGGTTCCGAGGCGGGCCTGCCGGGCCGGGAGCGCCCGCGGACCGACCGGGTGGTGTTCGGCGTCACCGCCGTGCTCACCCTCGCGTTCGTGCTGTGGGGCGCCGTCGGGACGGACTCGCTCGAGAACGTCTCCAGCAGCGCGCTCGGCGGGCTGATGCACAACGGCGGCTGGGCGTTCATGCTGGCCGCCTCCGGCTTCGTGGTCTTCGCCCTCTGGCTCGCGGCCAGCCGCTACGGCCGGATCCACCTCGGCGCCGAGGGGGAGAAGCCGGAGTTCCGCACGGTGTCGTGGATCGCCATGATGTTCAGCGCGGGCATGGGCATCGGCCTGATGTTCTGGGGCGTGAGCGAACCGCTGGCGCACTACACGACGCCCCCGCCGGGCACCCACCCGGCCGACTCGGGCGCCCGTATGGAGACGGCCATGGCCACCACCCTGTTCCACTGGACGCTCCACCCGTGGGCGATCTACGCGGTGGTCGGCCTCGCCATCGCCTACAGCACCTTCCGCCGCCGCCGCCGGCAGACCATCAGCGCCGTGTTCACCCCGCTCATCGGCGAGAGGAACGCGAACGGCGTCGGCGGCCGGGTCATCGACGTGCTCGCCATCATCGCGACCGTCTTCGGCTCCGCGGCCTCGCTCGGCCTCGGCGCCCTGCAGATCGGCTCCGGCGTGGAGAAGCTCGACTGGCTGGACAAGGCCGGCACCGGGCTGCTGGTCGGCATCATCGCGGTGCTGACCGTGGCGTTCGTGGCCTCCGCGGTCTCCGGTGTGGAGAAGGGCATCCAGTGGCTGTCGAACACCAACATGGTGCTGGCCCTGGTCCTCGCCGTCTTCGTGTTCGTCGCGGGCCCCACCATCCTCGTCCTCGACCTGCTGCCGGCCTCGGTCTTCGGCTACCTCGGCGACCTGCCCCAGCTGGCCGGCCGCACCGAGATCAGCGGCGGCAAGGACGTCCCCGCATGGCTGGGCAGCTGGACCGTCTTCTACTGGGCCTGGTGGATCTCCTGGACGCCCTTCGTGGGCATGTTCATCGCCCGCATCAGCCGGGGCCGGACCATCCGCCAGTTCATCGGCGGGGTCATCCTGGTCCCCAGCACGGTCAGCCTGGTCTGGTTCGCGATCTTCGGCGGCTCGGCGATGAAGCTGCAGGAACAGAACCGGCTCGGCGACGAGACGACCCCCGAGGGCCGGCTCTTCGCCGTGCTGCAGGAGTACCCCGTCGCCACCGCCAGCAGCCTGCTGGTGATGGTCCTCGTCGGCATCTTCTTCGTCTCGGGCGCCGACGCCGCCTCCATCGTGATGGGCACGCTCTCGCAGAAGGGCGCGCTCGAACCCAGCCGCTGGGTGGTGGTCTTCTGGGGCGTGGTCACCGGCGCGGTGGCGGCGATCATGCTGCTGGTCGGCAGCGGGCAGGGCGACGCGCTGACCGGTCTGCAGAACCTCACGATCCTCGCGGCGGCCCCGTTCGTCGTCGTGATGCTCTTCATGTGCGTGGCCCTCATGCGCGACCTGCGCGGCGACCCGCTCATCGTGCGGGGCGAGATGGGCTCCGAGGCGGTGGAGCTCGCGGTCATCGAGGGCCACAAGAAGTACGACGGCGAATTCGAGATCCGCGTGGGCCCGGGCCGCGGCCCGGACGTGGAGGGCGACCCCATCGGCACACACTGACGGGACCCCGGCGGGACGAGCGCGCCGCCCCGGGGCTCGGCGCCCCCACGGCGTCGGCCCGTTCCGCCTGGACGGCAGGGCGGTCGAGGGCGGGGCGCACCCCGTGGCGCGCGCCGACGGGACGGTACGGGTGACGGAGGCGGGGCGGTGGGAACCGGGGCGCGGCCGGCCGCGCACGGCCATTAGGATCGGCGGTCTGATGACTGCCACCCTCGTCGCCAAGAACCTCGCCGCCGGGCACGGCGACCGTTCCCTGTTCACCGGCCTCGACCTCGTCGTCGCGCCCGGCGACGTGATCGGCCTGGTCGGTGCCAACGGCGCGGGCAAGTCCACGCTGCTGCGCCTGCTCGCCGGCCTCACCGCGCCGGAACGGGGCGAGCTGCGCCTCTCCCCGCCCACCGCGACCGTCGGGCACCTCCCGCAGGAGCCCGAGCGCCGGCCCGGCGAGAGCGTACGGGCGTTCCTGGCCCGCCGCACCGGTGTCGCCGAGGCCCAGCGCACCATGGACGAGGCGACCCAGGCCCTGGTCGACGGCGCGCCGGGCGCGGACGACGCGTACGCCACGAGCCTGGAGCGCTGGCTGTCCCTGGGCGGCGCCGACCTCGACGAGCGCGCCGAGGAGGTCGCCGACTCCCTCGGCCTGGCCGTCGGCCCGGACCAGCCGATGACCTCGCTGTCCGGCGGCCAGGCGGCCCGCGCCGGGCTCGCCTCCCTGCTCCTCTCCCGCTACGACGTCTTCCTCCTCGACGAGCCGACCAACGACCTCGACCTGGACGGCCTGGAACGCCTGGAACGCTTCGTGACCGGCCTGCGCGCCGGCACGGTCGTCGTCAGCCACGACCGCGAGTTCCTCACCCGCACGGTCACCAAGGTCCTCGAACTCGACCTCGCCCAGCGGCGGGTCAACCTCTACGGCGGTGGCTACGAGGCCTATCTGGAGGAGCGGGAGGTGGCCCGCCGGCACGCCCGCGACGAGTACGAGGAGTTCGCCGACAAGAAGGCCGCCCTCCAGGACCGGGCGCAGATGCAGCGGGCCTGGATGGACAAGGGCGTGAAGAACGCGCGCCGCAAGGCGGGCGGCGACAACGACAAGATCGGCCGCAAGTTCCGCAGCGAGGCCAGCGAGAAGCAGGCCGCGAAGGCGCGTCAGACCCAGCGCATGATCGAGCGCCTCGACGTGGTCGAGGAGCCGCGCAAGGAGTGGGAGCTGCGCATGGAGATCGCGGCGGCTCCCCGCTCGGGCGCGGTCGTCGCCACCCTCCGGGACGCCGAGGTCCGCCGCGGGGACTTCACCCTCGGTCCGGTCTCCCTGCAGATCGACTGGGCGGACCGGGTGGCCGTCACGGGCGCCAACGGCGCGGGCAAGTCCACGCTGCTCGGCGCCCTGCTGGGCCGCGTCCCGCTCGACGCCGGGCACGCCGCGCTGGGCTCGGGCGTGCTCCTCGGCGAGGTGGACCAGGCCCGCGCGCTGTTCCACGGCCCGCAGACCCTGCTCGACGCGTTCCGCCCGGCGGTGCCGGATCTGGAGCCGGCCGACATCCGCACGCTGCTGGCCAAGTTCGGCCTCAAGGCGGACCACGTCGTGCGCCCCGCGGCCTCCCTCTCCCCGGGCGAACGCACGAGGGCCGCGCTGGCCCTGCTCCAGGGCAGGGGAGTCAACCTCCTGGTCCTCGACGAGCCGACCAACCACCTGGACCTGCCGGCCATCGAGCAACTCGAATCAGCCCTGAACGCCTACCGGGGCACCCTCCTGCTGATCACCCACGACCGCCGCATGCTCGACGCGGTCGAGGTGACCAGGCGCCTGGAGGTCACCGACGGCAAGGTGACGGAGAACCCTGCCTGACCGCGCCCGCCCGTGCCGCCGGGGCGGCACGGGCGGGCGCGGCG
>NZ_JBEORT010000148.1:0-13418 GCF_040302425.1 Streptomyces sp. NPDC126497 | reverse complement strand
CCGGTCCGGCGGCGGTCGACGGTCGTCCCCGCGGCCCACGCGGCGTGCTGCTCCAGCGTCGCCGCGTCCATGCCGGCGACGGCGGCCTCCCCCATCACGGAGAAACCGGGCCGCACGGCGGACAGGTCCAGCGGGCAGCCCTCCTCCGCGCCCACGGAGGTGGGCGGCAGCGGGGCCTCCTCGGTCCGCGCGGGTGCGGCGGCCGGCTGCGCGCCGACCCGGTCCCCGACCCCCGCGGCGACGGCGTCGGCCGTGAGGACCAGCCCCGTCGCGCCGGTGCAGGAGACGACGACGTCGGCACGTGTCAGCTCGAACGGCACCGAGCCCATCGGGACCGCGCGGGCCAGCACGTCCGTGCCGTCGCCCTCGGCGCGACCCCGTCCGTACTGCTCCTCGAGCAGGTGCGCGAGGCGCTCGGCGCGCTCGGGCGTGCGGTTGGCGATCACCACCTCGCCGACACCGACCCGCGCGAGCGTGGCCGCGGCCAGCGAGGACATCGAACCGGCGCCGATGACCAGGGCCTTCTTGCCCCGGGCCCAGGTCTCGACGGGCGCGCCGGCGGCCAGCTGCTCCAGGCCGAAGGTGACCAGGGACTGCCCGGCGCGGTCGATGCCGGTCTCGGAGTGGGCCCGCTTGCCGACCCGCAGCGCCTGCTGGAACAGGTCGTTCAGCAGCCGCCCGGCGGTGTGCAGTTCCTGGGCGCGGGCGAGCGCGTCCTTGATCTGGCCGAGGATCTGGCCCTCGCCCACGACCATCGAGTCCAGTCCGCAGGCCACCGAGAACAGGTGGTGGACGGCCCGGTCCTCGTAGTGCACGTAGAGATAGGGAGTGAGCTCCTCCAGGCCGACCCCGCTGTGCTGGGCGAGCAGCGTGGACAGCTCGGCGACACCCGCGTGGAACTTGTCCACGTCGGCGTAGAGCTCGATGCGGTTGCAGGTGGCGAGGACCGCGCCCTCGGCGGCGGGCTCCGCGGCGACCGTGTCCTGCAGCAGCTTGGTCTGCGCGTCCGCGCTCAGCGAGGCCCGCTCCAGCACGCTGACCGGCGCGCTGCGGTGGCTCAGTCCGACGACGAGGAGGCTCATGCCGGCATCACGGCGGGGACGTCCCCGTCGGGCCCCTGGTCGGTGGTGTTCTCCTGGCGGGTGGCGGCCGGGACGGCGGTGGTCTCGGCCGCGGCCTCCTCGCCGGCCTTGCGCTGCTCGTGGAAGGCGAGGATCTGCAGCTCGATGGAGAGGTCCACCTTGCGCACGTCGACCCCGTCCGGGACGGTCAGCACGGTCGGCGCGAAGTTCAGGATGGAGGTGACGCCGGCGGCCACGAGACGGTCGCAGACCTGCTGGGCGGCGCCGGCGGGGGTCGCGATCACGCCGATCGACACGCCGTTGTCCCGGATGATCGCCTCGAGCTCGTCGGTGTGCTGCACCGGGATCCCGGCGACGGGCTTGCCGGCCATCGCGGGGTCGGCGTCGATCAGCGCGGCGACCCGGAAACCACGGGAGGCGAACCCGCCGTAGTTGGCGAGGGCGGCGCCGAGGTTGCCGATGCCGACGATCACGACCGGCCAGTCCTGGGTCAGGCCGAGCTCGCGGGAGATCTGGTAGACGAGGTACTCGACGTCGTAGCCGACGCCCCTGGTCCCGTACGAGCCCAGGTAGGAGAAGTCCTTGCGCAGCTTCGCGGAGTTGACCCCCGCGGCGGCCGCCAGTTCCTCCGAGGAGACCGTGGGCACCGAGCGCTCGGAGAGCGCGGTGAGGGCGCGGAGGTACAGCGGAAGGCGGGCGACGGTGGCCTCGGGAATCCCTCGGCTACGGGTCGCCGGTCGGTGAGTTCGGCCAGTTGCCACGGTGCTCCTGCGGGTAGAGCGGGGCTTCAGGCGGTCATACGTCAGGTCATACGTCCCCGGACCGCCCCGTCGCATGCAGGCTATGCCTTTGTGAACGCGTGCACAAAGATTGTGTCCGATTTGCCCGGCCAACGTGACCGGGGTCACGCGCCCCCGGCGCACTCGCGGGGAACCGGCGCACGAACGCCACCGTCCCTTTTCTTCTGGGGGCAAAACCGCACACTCTCCTCTGTGAATCCCGCCCCCGAGACCTCGTCACCATCGATCCTAAGCGACTTCCGGCTGATTTGGACCGGTCGGTCAGTCGGTGAGGGCCCTGCGGAGACGGCCCTCGTCCACGCGCCAGAAGGTGTGCTGGCGGCCGTCGACGAGGACGACGGGGATCTGCTCCCAGTACGCGTCGTGCAGCGCCCGGTCCTGGGTGATGTCCTTGTGCTCCCAGGGCACGCCGAGCTCCCCGCACACCTTCTCCACCACCGCCTGCGCGTCGTCGCACAGGTGGCAGCCGGGCTTGCGGACGAGGGTGACGAGCCGGTCCCGGGGGGCGGCCGGGGTGTTGCGGCGGAAGAGAGGGCTCATGACGGCCATTGTCCCGCGCGGCGCGACACCCCGGACGCGCGCAGTTCACGGTGTCCGGACCGCTCGGTCCCGGAACCGCCGGACGGACTGGCTATGCTCACGCCATGGCCGCTCTCGGATGGCTCACCCCCCGTAGGCGCCCCGCCACGGCGCGAAGCGTCTTGGCAGGCGAGGCCTCGGCGGAGGCAGCACGCAAGTCCACCCAGGAGATTTCCGAACGCGAAGCGGAGTTCCCGGTCGTCGGGGACGAACGGGCCGCCGCGTTCTTCGACCTGGACAACACGGTGATGCAGGGCGCGGCCCTGTTCCACTTCGGGCGGGGCCTGTACAAACGGAAGTTCTTCGACACCCGCGAGCTCGCCCGGTTCGCCTGGCAGCAGGCGTGGTTCCGGCTGGCCGGGGTCGAGGACCCCGAGCACATGCAGGAGGCCCGTGACTCGGCGCTCTCCATCGTCCAGGGCCACCGCGTCTCCGAGCTGCAGTCCATCGGCGAGGAGATCTACGACGAGTACATGGCCGAGCGGATCTGGCCGGGCACCCGGGCGCTGGCCCAGGCGCACCTCGACGCGGGACAGCGGGTGTGGCTGGTCACCGCGGCACCGGTGGAGATCGCCCAGGTGATCGCCCGCCGGCTGGGGCTGACCGGGGCGCTGGGCACGGTCGCGGAGTCGGTCGACGGCGTGTACACGGGCAAACTGGTGGGCGAGCCGCTGCACGGGCCTGCGAAGGCCGAGGCGGTGCGCGCGCTGGCGCTCGCGGAGGAGCTGGACCTGCGCCGCTGCGCCGCGTACAGCGACTCCCACAACGACATCCCGATGCTGTCGCTGGTGGGCCACCCGTACGCGATCAACCCGGACTCCAAGCTCCGCAAGCACGCCCGCACCATGGACTGGCGCCTGCGCGACTACCGCACCGGCCGCAAGGCGGCCAAGGTCGGCATCCCGGCGGCGGCGGGCGTGGGCGCGGTGGCCGGCGGCACGGCGGCCGCCATCGCCCTGCACCGCAAGCGCCGCTGACGCCCCACCGCACCGGACCGCGGACAGCCGCACGCCCCCGTTCCCCCGGGCCGTCGTGCCGCCGGGGGCCCTCCCGCTCGAGCGAAGCCGGGAGTGGAGGAGAAGCCGGGAGGGGGGAGGCGCCCCGCAGGTGCCGGGTTGCGCGACCCGCCCCGCCACCGGGCACCCCATGACGCACGGGCCCCGGTCGCCCCCGCACCCCCGCCGAACCGGTCGCCGAGGACCGCTTCCCCCACCCCGCGCCCGAACCCGGCCAATCCAACTGCCGTACCCCGCAACCCCCTTGTTCAGTCCTCTTGGCTGCACACGGCCACAACCGGCCCCACACCCACTCGAAAACCGAACCGATCCGGTCGACAGCCGGTCAACACACCGCTCCCACATGCCCACCAAACGGCTACGGAAGCGACGTAATCGATGATTTGAGCAACTCGGTGTAGCAGCGCCAGCACGAAGCGTTATTCTCCTCAGACGCAATCCGGTACCCGAACCCAGCTACGACGGGTGAACGGTTCCGCACTGCACGTGATGGAAGCTCTGCCTCTGGGAGTCCCGTGTACCCACACGTCGGGGTTGACGCCTCGGGCCTGGCTACGCTGCGCGCGACAGTCGCGACAGCCCGAGAACTGCTGCGCGGCATCGTCCCCACCGCGCACACGGTCCCCGCGTTCGCCACCGCCCCCGCCGCCGGCCCGTGCTACGCCCTCGCCGACGGCGCCGCCGCGGTCGCCAGACGGGGACGCCCCTCCACCGCGGCCGCCGGTCCGGCCAAGGGCGCGGCCCGGGGCGCGGCCGCCAGGACGACCACCGGCGCCCGCCGCCCCGCGGCCGACAGCGACAGCGCCCGGATGATGGACCTCGTCGAGCGCGCCCAGGCCGGTGAGGCCGAGGCCTTCGGGCGGCTCTACGACCAGTACTGCGACACCGTGCACCGGTACATCTACTACCGCGTCGGCAGCAAGGCCACCGCGGAGGACCTCACCAGCGAGACCTTCCTGCGCGCACTGCGCCGCATCGGCACCTTCACCTGGCAGGGCCGCGACTTCGGCGCCTGGCTGGTGACCATCGCCCGCAACCTCGTCGCCGACCACTTCAAGTCCAGCCGCTTCCGCCTCGAGGTCACCACCGGGGAGATGCTCGACGCCAACGAGGTCGAGCGCTCCCCCGAGGATTCCGTTCTGGAGTCCCTGTCCAACGCCGCCCTCCTCGATGCCGTACGACGACTCAACCCCCAACAGCAGGAGTGCGTCACGCTCCGATTCCTCCAGGGGCTGTCCGTCGCCGAGACCGCCCGCGTCATGGGCAAGAACGAGGGCGCCATCAAGACCCTCCAGTACCGGGCCGTCCGCACCCTCGCCCGGCTCCTCCCGGACGACGCCCGCTGACCGGGACCCGCCCACCGACGGGAACACGCTCCGCGGCCTCCAACTCGCTTTGTGTGAAACCCGGTTGGCTTCCCCATTCGGCCGTCCCGCGTCCGTAACCCAAGTGCCGCGCCGCTCGTTGTGCGGGATACAGGCTCCCTGTGGTCGCCCCCTGACCGACTTCGATCACTCGATCGTGTGGCCATGCTCAGGGCGGGGGACCCCCAGGACCCCCTGGGGAGCCGACCGTGATGACGAGAGGAGGTGCCGCCAGTGATCGCGAACGTATCGGCGCACCGGCGGGCGAACGCCTTCGCCCGGGCCCTGGAGGAGCAGTCCGACCGGGGCACCGCGGCCGAGCAGCCCGAAGGACCGGCCCCGGCCCCGGCCGCCGCCGCGGAGACCGAGCGGGCCCGGATGCTCGCGCTGGCCTCCGGCCTCGGCGCGCTGCCCAAGCCGGAGCTGGACCCCGAGGTCAAGGCCGTTCAACGGGCCCAACTGGTGGCCGCGTTCGAGGCCATGCTCCAGGAAGGCACCGCCGCGGGCGAGGCGACGGACCAGGCCGTACCCGGACAGCGCTCGCGCCGGTCCGGGGGCGCCCACCGGGCGACCCCGCTGGGCAGACTGCGACCGAGGTCACGACTGGCCAAAGGGCTCACCGCGGGCGGGCTCACCGTCGGCGTCGCCGCCGGCGCCCTCGGCGGAATCGCCGCCGCCAGCTCCGACGCCCTGCCCGGCGACTCCCTCTACGGGGTCAAGCGCGGCATCGAGGACGTCAGACTCGGCCTCGCCGACGGCAGTGACGAGCGCGGCCGGATCTACCTCGACCACGCCTCCACCCGCCTCGGCGAAGCCCGCAGGCTGATGGAGCGCGAGCGCAGCGGCCCCCTCGACCACGAGTCCCTCGGCGAGATCCGCCGCGCCCTGTCCGGCATGCGGCACGACGCCGCCGAGGGCCACCGGCTGCTGCGCGAGGCGTACGAACGCAACCCGGACTCCCTGGGCCCCATGCAGGCGCTCTCCTCCTTCTCCCGGGCGCACCGCCAGACCTGGGGCACCCTGCGCGACCGGCTGCCCGTGCAGCTGGGGGACGTGAGCGAACAGGTCTCGTCGGTGTTCGACGCCATAGACGAAGACGTCGCCCCGCTGCGGTCGCTGCTCCCCCGACCCCCGGCCGACGAGGACGACGGTGCAAAGCGGCGCGCCTCCGAGTCGGCACCCGGCACCCCGTCGTCCGGCACCGACCCCTCACCGTCCCCCGGCGCCGACGGCGACGCCTCCGGCGAGAGCGGTTCCGGCACGGCCGGACCGTCGGGGTCCGCCGACGCCGACCGGGAGGGCGACGGCCTGCTCGGCGACGGCGGCGGCCTCCTCGACCCGCCCGCGAAGAGCGGCGGCCCCACCACCGCACCGCCGGCGGAGGGCGGCATCACCTCACCTCCCGCCCCCCACCTCACCCTCCCGCCCCTCCTGCCCGGACTCCTCCCGGGCCTGGGCATCGACAGCGAGGACATGGGATGAGACCGGGGGCGCCCTCCTCGGCGAAGGGCGCCCCCGACGTCGTACGCGGGTCGTGGAGTCGTGCCCCGGCGTCCGGGGGCACGCCTAGAAGAACACCGACCGCCGCTGCACCAGCAGCTTGTAGAGCGTGTGCTGGATCTGCTCCCTGACCTGATCGGTCAGGTTGAACATCAGCATCGGGTCGTCCGCCGCCTCCGGCGGATAGCCGTCCGTCGGGATCGGCTCGCCGAACTGGATCGTCCACTTCGTCGGCAGCGGGATCGCGCCCAGCGGACCGAGCCAGGGGAACGTCGGCGTCAGCGGGAAGTACGGGAAACCCAGCACCCGGGCCAGCGTCTTCGCGTTGCCGATCATCGGGTAGATCTCCTCCGCCCCGACGATCGAGCAGGGGATGATCGGAGCGCCCTGCCGCAGCGCGGTCGAGACGAAGCCGCCCCGCCCGAACCGCTGCAGCTTGTACCGCTCGGCGAACGGCTTCCCGATGCCCTTGAACCCCTCCGGCATCACCCCCACCAGCTCCCCCCGCGCCAGGAGCCGTTCGGCGTCCTCCGCACAGGCCAGGGTGTGCCCGAGCTTGCGGGCGATTTCGTTGACCACCGGCAGCACGAACACCAGGTCCGCCGCGAGCAGCCGCAGGTGACGGTCGGCCGGATGGTGGTCGTGGACCGCGACCTGCATCATCAGGCCGTCCACCGGCAGCGTCCCGGAGTGGTTGGCGACGATCAGGGCGCCGCCCTCCGACGGGATGTTCTCGACGCCCTTCACGTCGACCCGGAAGTACTTCTCGTACACCGGGCGCAGCAGGGACATCAGGACCTGGGCGGTGAGCTCCTCGTCGTAACCGAAGTCGTCGACGTCGTAGTCCCCGGTGAGCCGGCGGCGCAGGAACGCCAGCCCGCTCGCGACCCGCCGCTCCAGGCCGCCGTCGCCCGGCTCCTCGGCGGTCGGCTCCTGGGGCTGTTCGTCCTCACCGGTCACCGGGTCATCATCCTGCACGGACGCCACGCCCGGCAGGGGCTGGACCTCCCCGACCGCCGCGGGCCGCGTACCGCCCTGGCGCCGGCCGCCCGCACTCCGGCGGCGCGGAGGGCGCTGCGCCGCGCCCCCGCGGGGGCGGTGGTCGTCGTCGAAGGGAATGACCTTGGCGTCCGCCATCGTTGCTGCGCTCCTCAGTCGGCGCTCTGCGTCGGGGGGTGACCGCTGCCCGGCAGGGACAGCGCGGCGATCCGGTCGACGGCCCTCGCGAGCGTCTCCGGGGCGAGCAGCCCGGGGCCGCGGCTGCGCACGAAGTCCGCAAACGTTTCGGCAGTCGAGTACTTCGGGGTGAAGCCCAGCGTCTCGCGCATCTGGTCCGTCGACACCACCCGCCCGTGGGTGAGCAGCCGGATCTGTTCGGGTGAGAAGTCCGTCATCCCCAGCGTACGCACCAGCGAGCCCGCCCAGGTGACCGCGGGAAGCAGCAGCGGCACGGTCGGCCGGCCCAGCCGCCGCGAGCACTGCGAGAGCAGCAGCACGCCGTCGCCGGCGATGTTGAAGGTGCCGCTGTTGAGCGTGGCACGCCTCGGCTCGTGCGCACCGATCCGCAGCACCTCGACGACGTCGTCCTCGTGCACGAACTGCAGCCGGGGGTCGTAGCCGAACACGGTCGGCAGCACCGGCAGCGAGAAGTACGAGGCGAGCGGGGTGTCCGCGGCCGGCCCCAGGATGTTGGCGAACCTGAGCACGCACACGGCGACGTCCGGACGGCGCCGCGCGAAGCCGCGGACATAGCCCTCGACCTCCACCGCGTCCTTCGCGAAGCCGCCGCTGGGCAGCGACTTGGGCGGGGTCGACTCCGTGAAGACCGCCGGGTCGCGGGGCGCGGAACCGTAGACGTTCGTGCTGGACTTCACGACCAGCCGCTTGATGTTCGGGGACTTCTGGCAGGCACCCAGCAGCTGCATGGTGCCGATGACGTTGGTCTCCTTCAGCGCGGTGCGGCCGCCGCTGCCCAGCGGCGTGCCCGTCACGTCGAGGTGGACCACCGTGTCGGCGCCCGACTCGGCGAGCACCCGCGCGATGGTGGGCTGACGGATGTCGGTCCGGACGAAGTCGGCGCCGCCCAGGTGGTGCTCCGGCGGGACCGCGTCCACGGCGACGACCCGGTCCACCTCGGGGTCCCGCAGGATCCGCCGGACGAAACGGCCGCCCAGCTGACGGGCCACCCCGGTCACGAGCACGACCTTTCCCAAGATCAGCGCCTTCCTCTCGCCCTGCTCCCGACAGTCAACCTACCGGGTCGCCGTCGCTCTGTGGTGACGGCCGGATGCCCGAAGTGACGACGGCCCCGGACGTACGACCCGGACGTACGAATGGCAGTGGCCCCCCACCGGAGTGCGGTGGGGGGCCACTGGACACGCTCTCGCGCTGCCGCTTACTTCTTGTTGCGACGCTGGACGCGCGTGCGCTTGAGCAGCTTGCGGTGCTTCTTCTTGGCCATCCGCTTGCGCCGCTTCTTGATAACAGAGCCCACGACTACCCTCGCTCACTTCTCATCACTCGGTGTTTGGGCGCCATGGGCCCACACGACCTACGAGGGGCTAGCCTACCCGCCCGAGCGCTGAGGTCGTAATCGAGGTGACCGGGAAGGCCCGCGAGTGCCCGGTACGGCCCTCCCCGGATCGCCGTCAGACGGTTTCCACCCCCACGTAGCTCTCGCGGAGGTAGTCGTGAACCGCTTGCTCCGGGACGCGGAAGGACCGCCCCACCCGGATCGCGGGCAGATGACCGCTGTGCACCAGCCGGTACACGGTCATCTTCGACACTCGCATCACCGAGGCGACTTCCGCCACGGTCAGGAACTGAACCTCGTTCAGAGGCCTCTCGCCAGCTGCAGCCATGACACACCTGCACCTTCCGCACTCGACGGCCACCGGCTTCCCCTTCCGGTGACTCTTCGTCGTTGCGTGCTCACTCCCCAATGTAGGGGCGGGTGATGCGAGTGGGGAAGAGGTGCACCCGTCGGCGGCCTACTGTGACAGACGCGCTCGATCGAGCACGTAGCGCGCCAACGGCAGGTAGTCGTCGGACCGCACACCGTCATCAAGCGGAACGACGAGGGACACGCTCCCCTCGGCCTCGCCGACGAACGGGGCGGGATCGTTCACATCGGCCGGCCCGACGGCCTCGAACCCCAGCTGACCTGCCCCGCAGAGCCAGCCGTGATCTCCGATCAGCAGCCCGGGAAACGGCCCGCCGGCGTCGGCCGCCGCGGCGAGCGCGGTCCGAACCGGGAGCGGGGAGTGCGTGTGTGCGCCGGGCTCACCACCGGAGCGTTCCGCGGCCGGCCCCCGGACGAGCCCGACTCCCCGTACGTAGTCGAGGTGGTGGGTGCGTAGACCGAACCGGGTCGTTATGTCGACACAGCGACCCTGCGCGAGGGCGAGGACGACACATCCCGCCGCCGACAAGGCGTCTGCCAGGGCGGCGTAGAAACCGAGCAGCCGGTGCGGGTGACCGGTGCCCAGCAGCACCGGTTCGCCACGCTCCGCAGCGACCGCCAGCCGCCGCGCGAAGGCGTCCAGGGCGGCCAGGGTCCGTCCTGGGTCGATCGCCTCGGGGCCGGAGGTCCGCGCGGGTTCGGCCGGAACCCCGCACCTGTCCGCCACCAGGGCGAGCAATTCTCGCTCACCCCACGCCCGTTCGGGGTCCAGACCGATCAGCAGGCGCGGATCCCGGGCAGCGAACAGCCGGTAGCTCCGCAGGCTCTCCTCCCGCGTGGTGCCCACGGTCCCGGCGAGCCGGGCCGCGAGGAGATGAGCGCGGAGCTCGGCGGTGGTCTGCACGGAAGCGATGGTGCGGGACACCGGGACGCGGCGGGCCGGAAACGGCGGAACACCGCACGGTCGGCGTAACGGGGCACCCGCACGGCCGTCAGGGCAGCAGCCCCCGCAGCGGGAAGACCGCGCGCCGCGTCGCCAGGACCGCCTGGTCCAGGCGGTCCGCCGGGTCGTACCCCGCGTCCCACGGGGCCCAGGACACCGGCCACCGCCCGTCCGTCATCCGTCGCGGCGCCGGCTGCCGGGTCCGGGCGTACACCTCCTGCCGCCACCCCTCGGGGATCACCGTCGTGGGCTCCACCGGCCGCCCGGCCGCGATCCCCACCAGGTGGGTCCAGGACCGCGGCACCACCTCCACCACCGCGTAACCGCCCCCGCCCAGCGCCACCCACCGCCCGTCGGCGTACTCGTGCGCCAGTTCGTGGCACGCCGTCTGCACCGCCCGCTGCGCGTCCAGCGACACCGCCAGGTGGGCCAGCGGATCCTCGAAGTGCGTGTCGGCCCCGTGCTGCGTCACCAGCACCTGTGGCCGGAACTCCGCGAGCAGCTCCGGCACGACGGAGTGGAACGCCCGCAGCCACCCCGCGTCCCCGGTCCCGGCCGGCAGGGCCACGTTGACCGCGCCGCCCTGCGCGCCGGACGCCCCCGTCTCCTCCGGCCACCCGGTCTGCGGGAACAGCGTCCGCGGATGCTCGTGCAGCGAGACCGTCAGCACCCGCGGGTCCTCCCAGAACGCCGCCTGCACCCCGTCCCCGTGGTGCACGTCGACGTCGACGTACGCGACCCGCTCCGCGCCCAGCTCCAGCAGCCGGGCGATCGCCAGCGCGGCGTCGTTGTACACGCAGAAGCCGGAGGCGGCGCCCGGCATGGCGTGGTGCAGCCCGCCCGCGAAGTTCACCGCGTGCGGCGCGTCCCCGCGCCACACCGCCTCCGCCGCGCCCACGGACTGCCCCGCGATCAGCGCCGACACCTCGTGCATCCCGGCGAACGCGGGATCGTCCACCGTACCCAGCCCGTACGACCGGTCCGCCGCGGCCGGATCGGCCGACGCGGCCCGCACCGCCCCGATGTAGTCCTCCCGGTGGACGAGCCGCAGCGTCGACTCCCCGGCCGCCTTCGCGGCGACCACCTCCACCTCGCGGTCGAGCCCGAGGGCACCCACCAGGCTCCGGGTCAGCGCCAGCCGGACCGGGTCCATCGGATGGTCCCGGCCGAAGTCATAGCCCGTCACTGCCTCGTCCCACATCAGCCGCACGCGCCCGCTCATGCCCGTCACCGTATCGGTCCGGCTGCGCGGCGAACGACCTGGCGTACACGAGCGTCACCAGGACCAGCACCATCGGCACGAGCATCGCCCCGCGGTAGCTCCAGGCCTCGCCGAGCGCCCCGACCAACGGCGAGCCGATCAGGAAGCCCACGTAGTTGAAGACGTTCAGCCGCGCCACGGCAGCGTCCGAAGCCCCCGGACGGCCGCTCTCGAAGGCGCGCCGCCCGGCCGCCGCGAAGGTCTGGGGCACCAGCACGCACAGTCCGAGCCCCAGCAGCGTGAACCCCAGCATCCCCACCCACGCGCCGGACGCCCCGGCCACCACGGCGAACCCCGCCGCCGCCACCAGCGCCCCTGCCCGCACCACCGCCGCGGCCCCGAACCGCCGCACCCCGACGTCCCCGATCGCCCGCCCCAGCAGCGTGGTGACCATGTAGACGTTGTACGGGACGGTCGCCAGCTGCTCCGAACCCCCCAGCACGTCCTGGAGGTACTTCGCGCTCCAGTTGGAGACCGTCGAGTCCCCGATGTACGCCACCGTCATCACCAGGCACAGCGGCAACAGCCAGGTGAGGCCGCCGGCGGCCGCCCGCTCGCCCTCCGGGGCCTCCAGGGCCGGCTCCTCGTCCCCGTCGACGTACCACCGGCTGCCGAGCAACACGGCCGGCAGCAGCACCAGCACCACCGGCAGGTACGACACCCACAGCGCCAGGCCCCCGTGCGCCCCCACCCACGCGAGCGACGCCCCGACGATCCCGCCGAGGCTGTACGCGGCGTGGAAACTCAGCATGATGCTGCGCCCGTACGCCCGCTGCAGACTCACCCCGAGCATGTTCATCGACGCGTCCAGCGCCCCCACGGCCAGCCCGAACGCGGCCAGCGCCACACCGAGCCCCGCCATGTGCCCGCCCGTTCCGACGCCCAGCAGCGCCAGCAGCACCACCAGCTGGGACCATCGCAGCACCCGGCTCGGCGGCACCCGCTTCACCAGCCGCTCCGTGGCGACGCTCCCCACGCCCGCCAGGATCGGCACGGCGGCGAGGAAGACCGGCAGCAGCGCGTCGGACACCCCGTACCGGTCCTGGACGGCCGGGATCCGCGTCACGAGCAGAGCGAAGGCGACGCCCTGCCCGAGGAAGGCGAACGCCAGCGAGGACCTGCCGCGCCGCAGCACATCAGTCATGGCGGCGAGCGTAGGGCGCGGGGGTACCGGTGGGTAGGTCCGGTCAAAGATGAATCGTTCTCAGTTCCGGGTCCGTGAGAGCAGGGGGTACAGCTCCCGCATGTCCTCGAAGAGTCCTGTGGTCCCGGGGAGTCTCCCGGCGGGCGTCATCGCGGTGAACCCGTACACGTCCATCCCGGCCGCGACCGCCGCCCGGACGCCCAGTGGGCTGTCCTCGACGACCGCGCACCGCTCGGGCGCCACGCCCATCCGCTCGGCCGCGTACAGGAACAGGTCCGGTGCGGGCTTTCCCCGGCCGACGTCCTGCGAGCTGAAGATCCGCTCGTCGTCGAACCACCGGTCGAGTCCCGTCGTGCGGTGTCCCACCCGGATCCGCTCATGGCTCCCGGACGAGGCCACGCAGTACGGCACCCCGTCGGCGGCCAGTTCCTCGAGGACGTCCACGGCGCCGGCGACCGGCTTCAGTTCCCGCTCGAACGCGGCGAAGACCCGGGCGTGGAACACGTCGTCGAAGTCCGTCGGCAACCGCTGCCCGGTCCGCTCCTCGACCAGATCGTGCACCCGGTGCATGGCGGAGCCCATGTAGTCACGGATGGAGTCCTCGTACGAGGTCGGGTGGCCGAGCTCGGTGAGATAGGCGGCCAAAAGCCGGTTGGAGATGGGCTCACTGTCGACGAGAACGCCGTCGTTGTCGAAGATGACGAGGTCGTAGCGCATGGTTCGACCCTAAACGCAGGAAACCCCGCACCGAAAGGTGCGGGGTTTCCCTCAAGAATTGTTCGGCGGCGTCCTACTCTCCCACAGGGTCCCCCCTGCAGTACCATCGG